>NZ_JACYFG010000031.1 GCF_014803405.1 Pelagicoccus enzymogenes | reverse complement strand
GGCGACGTAGACCTGTGGACCTTCGAGGCGCAGGTCGGAGACCCCATCGACATAAGCTTCGCCAGAACGGGCGGAAGCATTTCACCGCTGCTGAACGTATTCGCCCCCGACGGCACTTTCGTCACAGGGGACTCGGACAGCGACAACGCCAAGGTCTTCCTCTACGCCGAGCAAGCAGGAACCTACGTGGTGGCCGTCGAGAACGGAGACAACGTGTTCCCGGAGCTCTCGGGGACCTACGACCTATACTACTCCAACATGCTGGAGGAGTTCGCCATTTCCGAAGGCGACGAGGGAGGCTCCCTCGCCAATGGGTCCAGGACCTTGGGCGCCATCGACACCGGCGACGTCGACCTGTGGACCATCGAAGCGGAGGTAGGAGATCCCATCGACATAAGCTTCGCCAGAACGGGCGGAAGCATTTCACCGCTGCTGAACGTATTCGCCCCCGACGGCACTTTCGTCACGGGGGACTCGGATAGCGACAACGCCAAGGTCTTCCTCTACGCCGAGCAAGCAGGAACCTACGTGGTGGCCGTCGAGAACGGAGACAACGTGTTCCCGGAGCTCTCGGGAACCTACGACCTCTACTACTCCAACATGCTCGAGGAGTTCACCATTTCCGAAGGCGACGAGGGAGGCCCCTTGCAGAACGGGGCGAGAACCTCCGGCGCCATCGACAC
>NZ_JACYFG010000030.1 GCF_014803405.1 Pelagicoccus enzymogenes | reverse complement strand
AACGCTGAGGTCTCACGGCGTGCGCTTGCGCACGTTGTGAGCACCGACTTGATATGCTTTATTTTTTACTGCCCAGCAGAAGCTGAAGAGTAAGCTGAAGTAGGTAGTGAAAAGAATAGCTATGACGAAGAATGCTTTTCTGTAACCGTTCGCTTCGAAGAAGCGTCCAGCATCAAAATATGTGAGGATATCCTGAATACCGTCTATACTTTTATCTCCGACGGACACGATCATAATTATTCCCAGCAGCGTCCAAGTCAAAGGAGCACTGATCAAAACCCACTTCATCCAATTCGGTGCTTGCTCTTCCTTTCTGAAAGCCAACGAAACGATGAACCCGATCAAGATGGTGACACCGTAAAACTGTGGATTGCTAATCATTTGTTTTGCATATCGTCGAGGTCTGGCGACGGGAGCGCTAGCGACCGTTGGCAGCACCGTCTTGTTCGGCTAGATTGTCGTTTATCATCTTTTCAATTACATGTGTCGATAAGAGCTTACGAATTTCTGGATCGCCACAAGGTACATACTTTTTCTTTCCCGTCTTAAGGTGAAACAGTGCGTGTGGCGTCGTAGTGCCAAGATGGACTGGAAACTCTGTCTTTTCGATTTCATTCCATTCGTATTCTGATTCTTTGATCATTCCTTTGTAGATCACCTTTTCACCAGAAACGCTGACCCAGCAGAATTGTGATAATACGCCTACGTATGCCATGCCCAGAGAGAGCGTGAACAATGGAAGGAAAAACAGTGATGCCAGTAGAGGGTCGGGATCACGGAAAAATGGAGGAACGAGAACTCCAAAGAGAGCTAGCCCCATAAGAACTCCGAGCATCAAGAGTACACGGTCAATTCGGTTTAGGGCTTTGCCTTTTATTTCCATTTTATTTCTTCGAACGTCGAGGTGATACGCGAGGATCAGCGCGGAGCGCTGACTGCTGTTGTATCGACCGCCTGGTTGGGCTCTTTGTTTTCTATTTGTTTATATTCTCGGTTCGCTATCTGTTCTATCGATCCGATCAATTTCTTATCGATATCAAATTTCCCACCTATTGCGGCAATAGCGAGGTTCCAATCTTGGTCGATTATAAAGTGCGTGGGTAATGACGATACGCCATTTGCTGAAATCAAATCTACGACCTCCATCCCCATCTTGCACACAGGCATTCTCATTTCATTGTTTTTTAGATACTGATTTAGCCTGACCTCCGTATCGAAGCAGTTGATGGATAGTATGACGACATCGGGGTCGTCTGAGAAGTAGGTGAATGCCGTGTTTAATTCTGGCATTTCTTTTAGGCAGGGTCCGCAGCCGGTGGACCAGAAATTAAGGTATACAACCTTTCCCGTCAGAGTTTCCGAGTTCCATCGTTTTCCGTTCGTGTCTATCAAATCAATTTCCGGGAATGTTGACCCGATTCTTGGAGCGAATGAATCGTGCGATTCGAGGGAAAACTTCAAAATCGTGGCATCGGTGGTTGTTTGTGCCTGGGTCGCCGTTGCAAACGCGAGGAATGTCAAAAGCAGAGGGATCTGGAGTGTTTTATTCATTAGTTTCTTTGCCATTGAGGTAGAGCTGCCCGTTACCGGGCAGCCCCCTCGCAGATCCCTACGTGCGGTTTTCCCGCATAAGGCTCCTCTGGACGGACGCGCAGCAACATCTTAGAGCAGGTAGCGTGACACGTGAGCTTCGGGCATACAATTCCGAAACGTGAGTGCGCTGCTCAATTATCCATCCAGCCCACCGCTTCCCCATGTGAACGGCCCTACCGTCTCGGAGTACTATCAGCGGGTCTGACTCCTGCCCTCCCATCGAACCGCCTTCAGTTGGTTGGCGGGCCCTACCCCTTGCGGGGAGGCGGGCAGGTCTCCCAGGTTCATGTTCGCTTCTCTGGGCGCATGCCACAGCTTCGAACCCCGACGGACCCGACAGGATCTCGCCATCGCGATCCCGCCGATGCTGGCTTCCGGTCACGTTAACACCGTCGCCGTCCGCATCTAGAACACTCATTACGGGGCTAAATTGCTTTAGGGGGCTGCGACTCCCCTGCGGCCTTCCCTGTGTACGCTTCGCGCATGCCGTTTCGCCATCCGTCGCGTCCCCGCTTCGGAGAGGACCATCATCATGTATCCTGTATCTTCTGACTTAGCTGACATGCCCGCAACACTCGGTAGTTACTACTGGCTAGGTTTTGTATACATATGAACTTTCATCATATAAGAAGCGCCACGCTTCGCCTGGCGCACCAACGCTGAGCTGTCACGCGGAGAGGGCGCAGCCCTCGGAGTTGTGACGAGCGACTTGATATGCTCTTTTGATTTCCTTCGAGAGTTTCATAATTTTGTAACTGGATACCACATTCCTTCGCAGACGATAGGTCCCATCCTTTCCTTTATGTATCTTTCTTTAATGTCGTGGAAAGACACGTTCTCGATGACTTCTTCAATATCCGCTTCCACGTCGATTTCGTAACCTTCCTTCTGGATGATCTCCAGTGCCTTTTCTTTGGATCGAGCGGTCACGCCGAATGGAATGCCTCCATAACACTTGGTGCGGAAAAGGTATGGTATGAGGTCATTCATTCGTTCTGCATATCGTGAAAGCCATACGCGGAAGTCAGCGCGGAGCGCTGGCTGGAGTTGTATGGGCTGACTGGGTACGCCCGGCATGGGCGTCGACTGATGTGGTTAAAGTCCACTGCGCATGGAACCTGTAGGTTATGATCATTAGCGAAAGTAAACTAAGAA
>NZ_JACYFG010000029.1 GCF_014803405.1 Pelagicoccus enzymogenes | reverse complement strand
TTGGGCTCTCGTTTCTCTTCCAAGTGCTTCGATGATCCAGTTGTTCAAGCTCTTGTTCTCCTTCTTTGATCGAATGTAGATGCTCCTATGAAGGTCAGGATCTAGTCTTAGGGTGAGCTTTCCGGAAAACGGCTTGTCTGGCTCTTCGCCACGTTCGGAGCAAAAGTCGAGGTAGTCGTCTATCGAAGCTTGGAACTCCTTCTTCAGGCCCTCGACAGTGTCGGCCTGAAAGGTGACTACATCCCTCATGTTTATGACTTCTCCATGGAAGATCTCGGCTTCCTCGTCGAATTGAACTGTTCCTACATATCCTTTGTATTCCATGATCTTTACTCTCCTGCAGCTTCCAGAAACCGTCTGACTGACTTTACTGCTCCCTTGTCCGTTTCCTTCTGCGGGTGAGGGCGGTGGAACACAGCTCTCACGCCGTTTAGGTAGACACGAACTCGAGATCCACTTCCCTCGGAAATCTCTGCTCCCAAGGCTGAGAGCATGTTCTCGATGTCCTTCCAAGGTAAGTCTGATCGTTCTGGACGCTCCCTTACTTTTTCTAGGGTAAGTCGTTGTTTGCGATTCACGGTAAAATGGTGGCAAGATATGCCACCATGTCAAGGTTTCCTATTTTTGCCCAACGCTGAGCTGTCACGCGGAGAGGGTGCAGCCCTCGGAGTTGTGACGAGCGACTTGATATGCTCTTTTGATTTCCTTCGAGAGTTTCATAATTTTGTAACTGGATACCACATTCCTTCGCAGACGATAGGTCCCATCCTTTCCTTTATGTATCTTTCTTTAATGTCGTGGAAAGACACGTTCTCGATGACTTCTTCAATATCCGCTTCCACGTCGATTTCGTAACCTTCCTTCTGGATGATCTCCAGTGCCTTTTCTTTGGATCGAGCGGTCACGCCGAATGGAATGCCTCCATAACACTTGGTGCGGAAAAGGTATGGTATGAGGTCATTCATTCGTTCTGCATATCGTGAAAGCCATACGCGGAAGTCAGCGCGGAGCGCTGGCTGGAGTTGTATGGGCTGACTGGGTACGCCCGGCATGGGCGTCGACTGATGTGGTTAAAGTCCACTGCGCATGGAACCTGTAGGTTATGATCATTAGCGAAAGTAAACTAAGAA
>NZ_JACYFG010000028.1 GCF_014803405.1 Pelagicoccus enzymogenes | reverse complement strand
AAATCGGGTAGCCACGGGCATTAACTCCCGCGGCCCCCACACCACCCGGCATGCGGATCCGCACCGGGCGGTTCCCACACGCTATCGGGACGTATCCGGATAGTGAACACGGGTCCAGAGTTCCACCAGGGACGGAACCCCTTGTCCCTTGAGATAGCCTTTCGACAGGGCTTGGCTCACCCCTGGAGTCTTGGACATCTTCCAATGCCCCAGCCGGGTCACCGCGGTCTTGACCGCGGTCCGCAGATCGACCCCGAGGGACACGAGCTGCCTGACCCGGTTCGAGTGCGTCTTCCATTGCTTCCAGTAGCAGCAGCGCACGCGGCGCCGGATCCAGTGGTCCAGGCGCCTGGCCTCCTTGAAGGTCCGGCTGACGCCGTAGTAGCCCATCCAGCCGCGAACGTACTGGGCGAGCTTGAGCAGGCGGCGTTCCATGGACACGCTCCAGCTGCGGCACGTGTACTCGCGTATCCGGCGCTTGAACACGCCAAGCGACTTCTCGCTCCACACGATCTTCCCGCCGGTTCCGAAGGCGAAGCCGAGGAACTCCAGTTCCCTCGCCTTCACGACGCGGCTCTTCCCCTCGTTCACCTTCAGCTTGAGCCTGCGCTCGAGGAACTTCCTCACGCTCGCCATCACCCGCTCGCCAGCCCGAGGGCTCTTGACGAGTACGACGAAGTCGTCCGCGTAGCGGGCGAAGCGATGGCCGCGCGATTCGAGCTCCTTGTCGAGCTCGTCCAGGACCACGTTGGCCAGCAGCGGCGAAAGCGGACCGCCCTGAGGCACGCCCCCCCTCGTCGCATGCAGGCGCCCGTCGACCTGGACTCCCGCCCGGAGGTACTTGCCCACCAAGCGCAGGACGCGCCTGTCGCGGACCTTCCTCCCAAGGCTCGACATCAATATATCATGATCGACGCGGTCGAAGAACTTGGACAGGTCCAAGTCCACCGCCACGCGCCGACCCGACTTTATGGTGTCGCCAACTTGCTCGACCGCATGGCGCGCCGAGCGATTGGGACGGAAGCCGAAGCTGCTTTCGCTGAAGCCCGGATCCAATATCGGCCCCAGAACCCTCACGATCGCCTGCTGTATCACCCGGTCCAATACGGTCGGGATCCCCAGCAGCCTCTTGCCCCCGTCGGGCTTGCCTATCTCCGCGCGCAACGTCGGCGCGGGCTCGTACGAGCCCTCCGCCAGCCGCTCGCGCAGCCTGGGCCAAGCTTCGCGGAAGAGGCCGGGGAAGTCCTCAACGGACACTCCGTCCACCCCCGCCGCGCCCTTGTTGGCCCTCACCCGCTTCCACGCCCCGGACACGTTCTCCGCGTCCAGGATCGCTTCCATCAGGTCGCGTTCCGAGTCCCGGCTGTCCGCTTCCCGCCGCCCTTGCGCTACCTCTGGCGAGGCATACCCGCAGGGCGAGAGTTCGGGCCGGAACCCGTCGTGTCGGTTCGGGCCTTCGCCCCATGCGAGTTTCGGACCCTTCGCTGGACGGGTCCCCCGTCGGCAGCTACTCCCGGCTCGCCTCATGGCGCTACTATGCCCTCTGCTGATTCCTCATGTCCGACTCCCGCATCGCTGCGGGAGCTGCGGAGATCCGATGGCAGGTTTAAGCCATCCCCGCGGGAGCATGAGGCCTCCCCGGATAAGGACGTCGACTTCCGCCGCGCAAACGCGCCATTTACCCTGCGCCCCGAACCTTCTCCGGGCTTCGCGTCGCTGGGCACGCTCGCCCGAGGCGCTGGGCCTTGTATGGCGTTCTTGTACATCGTCTCGCGGCTTTGCCTAGGGCTTCCTTCCCACGAAGCCTCGCGACTTCGCAGTTGCCTTCGGCTAGCGCTTTTTCTTAGTTTACTTTCGCTAATGATCATAACCTACAGGTTCCATGCGCAGTGGACTTTAACCACATCAGTCGACGCCCATGCCGGGCGTACCCAGTCAGCCCATACAACTCCAGCCAGCGCTCCGCGCTGACTTCCGCGTATGGCTTTCACGATATGCAGAACGAATGAATGACCTCATACCATACCTTTTCCGCACCAAGTGTTATGGAGGCATTCCATTCGGCGTGACCGCTCGATCCAAAGAAAAGGCACTGGAGATCATCCAGAAGGAAGGTTACGAAATCGACGTGGAAGCGGATATTGAAGAAGTCATCGAGAACGTGTCTTTCCACGACATTAAAGAAAGATACATAAAGGAAAGGATGGGACCTATCGTCTGCGAAGGAATGTGGTATCCAGTTACAAAATTATGAAACTCTCGAAGGAAATCAAAAGAGCATATCAAGTCGCTCGTCACAACTCCGAGGGCTGC
>NZ_JACYFG010000027.1 GCF_014803405.1 Pelagicoccus enzymogenes | reverse complement strand
ATATAGGCTAGGAGAAGTTATTCATGATGCCCGAAAGGCGCGGGCCGAAGAGCTCGCTTTCGGGGCATTGTGAATAACTTCCGGCGGGGTTGGACTCCGTTTGGCTTTTCATTACAATTTCAGCGCTCGCCCGCAGTCCAGGAACAAATACGCGGCGTCCCCTGGAGGACTGTGACCTTACCGTTCCGGGCTGCGGGTAGCGCCTTGACTTTTTGACGACTCCTCGGTGGAAGCCCTCTGCACGGACCACTCTATATTGCTGTCGCTGCCGGTCAAGGACGAGCTTTCCGCAACCCTCAACCGACTATGACACGATGAAGGAAAAGCCCCTGGACTTCGCGATCGGGATCGACCGTTCCGACGCAACCCTGGACGTTTGCCTCGCCTCCCTGCGGGCGGGCTCCAGTCCGCGTTTCGACAAGCTGGCCAACAGCCCCGACGAACTGGGCGCGTGGCTGGCGAGGCTTCGCTCCGAGCATCCCGAGGCCCGCGTCGCGGTGGCCTTCGAGATGCCCGCTCCCGACCTGGTAGCCTTCCTGTGCCCGCGCGGCTGGCTGGAGGTCTACGCCCTCAACCCCAGCGTGCCGGCCCGCTTCCGCAAGGCCTTCAACGGCTCCGGGGCCAAGAGCGACCTGCTGGACTGCGAGGTCCTCGCCCAGCTGCTGGCCTCGCACCGCGACAAGCTCCGGGCCCACCGGCTGGACAGCGCGGCCATGCGCAGGATCGACTCGCTCTCCAAGGCCCGCCGCGGGGAGGTCGACCGGCAGGTCGAGCAGTGCAACCGCCTCAAGTCGCTGCTAAAAAGCAGCTTCCCGCAGGCCCTGGCGCTGCTGGGCAGGGACTTGCACGCCCCCATGGCGATAGGCTTCCTTCGCCGCTGGCCCTCGCTGCAGGCGGCCCGCGAGGCGGACCCCGAGGAGATGGCGGCCTTCTACCGCAGCTCCCACTGCTCGCGCAGGGACGTGATCGAGGAGCGCCTGCGGGTGGTGGCCGAGTCCGTCGTCCTGACCGACGACCCCGCGATCATGGACGTCATGGAGCTTCGAATCTCCAGCTGCCTGGACCACATCGAGGCCTGCTCGAGGGCCATCGCGAGATACGACCAGGAGCTGGCCCGGCGCTACGCCGAGTCGGAGGACAAGCCGATCTTCGACAGCCTTCCCGGAGCCGGTCCGGCTCTAGGGCCGCGGCTGCTCTCGGCCATGGGCGAGGACCGCTCCCGCTACTCCAGCCGCGAGGCCCTGCAGCGCTACAGCGGGGTCGCCCCCGTTACCCAGAGCAGCGGCAAGAAGCGCATCGTGCACCGCCGCTACTCCCGGCCGAGGTTCCTGATGCAGACCTTCGTGGAGTTCGCCGGCGAGTCGATAAAGTGGAGCTCCTGGGCGTCCGCGTTCTGGAGGATGAAGAAGGCCGCGGGAATGACCTACAACTGCGCCATGCGGGAGCTGGCCTACAAGTGGCAGAGGATAATATACCGGATGTGGAAGACTCGAACCGCCTACGACGAAGGGCTCTATATAGAACGACTAAAAGCGAAAGGAAGCCCGATATGCGCGTACCTGCAAGATTCCATGAAAAACTGATATAGCAGCTTGACTCCTAGCCTCAGTGGTAAGGTCATCGCGGAGCGATGACCGGAGTTGTATGGGCTGCCTGGTTGGGGTGGCTTTTCAATGTTAGCTTGGGGTCTCCTTGTCGAATGTCGATTTGTTCGAACGCTTCGTGAATCATCATTTTGGGATTCGGCTTATTCTGTCTGGTTTTTTCTTTTCTTTGGTCGGTTAGGGTAGTGGCCTCCACGTCTTGGCCTTCTTCACGCTACCGCCACCCGATGCTCTGGCTTTAGCCTGCGCATCGTGTCTGGAATGCTGGGATTGTGTCTCTCGAAAAATTCGTCACCGAAGATCGATGTCTGGAAGTAGCTATCCATTGTACTGAACCGTAGATTCAGACATCGTGCTTCACTGTGATGCTTAATCGCTCTCTTCTAATTCTTTAGTTCCCCAACGCCGAAGTGATACGCGAGGTACTGTCAACGGCTCCATTTCTGTTGAAGGTTTTCAGTGTCTTGTTCGATATGAAAGGGGCGGCGCTTACCCGAGTTGTATCGACTGACTTGTTCTCACTAGTTTTTTAGTTCTATCAGACGATTTCTGAATTTCGTAATGAACCCTTCTTGTATCGAAGAAGCCCATGCTCCGTAGGAGAATCGTTCCATCCTCCAAAATGCTGTGATCGCTGTTTTCAGCTCATCGAGTTCGAATTCTTCAATCTTCTTTTCTCCTATGATTTTCTTATTTTCGAGGTAATTTTGGTCGATCCAGAAGTCGCTCAGTTTTCTTTCGAAAACCTTGGATATGCTCTTATCGTAAATAGGAATTCCACCCTTCCATGTTGCGATCGCGTCATCGCTCAGTTCCGCTACTGGCTCAAGTGCATCGATCATTTTCTTGATTTCCTTTTCAGGACTGGAAGAGAAGAAGCCCATCATCATTTATTTGAGAACGTGAAAGCCATACGCGTATATAGGCTAGGAGAAGTTATTCATGATGCCCGAAAGGCGCGGGCCGAAGAGCTCGCTTTCGGGGCATTGTGAATAACTTCCGGCGGGGTTGGACTCCGTTTGGCTTTTCATTACAATTTCAGCGCTCGCCCGCAGTCCAGGAACAAATACGCGGCGTCCCCTGGAGGACTGTGACCTTACCGTTCCGGGCTGCGGGTAGCGCCTTGACTTTTTGACGACTCCTCGGTGGAAGCCCTCTGCACGGACCACTCTATATTGCTGTCGCTGCCGGTCAAGGACGAGCTTTCCGCAACCCTCAACCGACTATGACACGATGAAGGAAAAGCCCCTGGACTTCGCGATCGGGATCGACCGTTCCGACGCAACCCTGGACGTTTGCCTCGCCTCCCTGCGGGCGGGCTCCAGTCCGCGTTTCGACAAGCTGGCCAACAGCCCCGACGAACTGGGCGCGTGGCTGGCGAGGCTTCGCTCCGAGCATCCCGAGGCCCGCGTCGCGGTGGCCTTCGAGATGCCCGCTCCCGACCTGGTAGCCTTCCTGTGCCCGCGCGGCTGGCTGGAGGTCTACGCCCTCAACCCCAGCGTGCCGGCCCGCTTCCGCAAGGCCTTCAACGGCTCCGGGGCCAAGAGCGACCTGCTGGACTGCGAGGTCCTCGCCCAGCTGCTGGCCTCGCACCGCGACAAGCTCCGGGCCCACCGGCTGGACAGCGCGGCCATGCGCAGGATCGACTCGCTCTCCAAGGCCCGCCGCGGGGAGGTCGACCGGCAGGTCGAGCAGTGCAACCGCCTCAAGTCGCTGCTAAAAAGCAGCTTCCCGCAGGCCCTGGCGCTGCTGGGCAGGGACTTGCACGCCCCCATGGCGATAGGCTTCCTTCGCCGCTGGCCCTCGCTGCAGGCGGCCCGCGAGGCGGACCCCGAGGAGATGGCGGCCTTCTACCGCAGCTCCCACTGCTCGCGCAGGGACGTGATCGAGGAGCGCCTGCGGGTGGTGGCCGAGTCCGTCGTCCTGACCGACGACCCCGCGATCATGGACGTCATGGAGCTTCGAATCTCCAGCTGCCTGGACCACATCGAGGCCTGCTCGAGGGCCATCGCGAGATACGACCAGGAGCTGGCCCGGCGCTACGCCGAGTCGGAGGACAAGCCGATCTTCGACAGCCTTCCCGGAGCCGGTCCGGCTCTAGGGCCGCGGCTGCTCTCGGCCATGGGCGAGGACCGCTCCCGCTACTCCAGCCGCGAGGCCCTGCAGCGCTACAGCGGGGTCGCCCCCGTTACCCAGAGCAGCGGCAAGAAGCGCATCGTGCACCGCCGCTACTCCCGGCCGAGGTTCCTGATGCAGACCTTCGTGGAGTTCGCCGGCGAGTCGATAAAGTGGAGCTCCTGGGCGTCCGCGTTCTGGAGGATGAAGAAGGCCGCGGGAATGACCTACAACTGCGCCATGCGGGAGCTGGCCTACAAGTGGCAGAGGATAATATACCGGATGTGGAAGACTCGAACCGCCTACGACGAAGGGCTCTATATAGAACGACTAAAAGCGAAAGGAAGCCCGATATGCGCGTACCTGCAAGATTCCATGAAAAACTGATATAGCAGCTTGACTCCTAGCCTCAGTGGTAA
>NZ_JACYFG010000026.1 GCF_014803405.1 Pelagicoccus enzymogenes | reverse complement strand
GTCCGCTACAACGAAGCCGCCATATACGACCTTCTCTTCGCGGCGAGCTCGGGCACGCTCAAAAGCTTCTTCGCCTCCGACCGCCGCTTCGGCGGCAAGGGCGGCTTCTTCGGCGTCCTGCACACCTGGGGGCAGCGTCTCCAGCTGCATCCGCACGTCCACTACGTCGTGGCGTGCGGCTCGCTGGCCGACGGCGTATGGCGCGACGGCAAGGGCAGCCTCTTCGACGTGAAGAAGCTCTCGAAGGTCTTCCGGGGAAAGTTCCTCAAAGCAGTCCAGAGACTCCACGCCAAAGGGAAGCTTACGCTTCCCCCCGGCTGGGGCCCCGGCAGGTTCCGCGGAGCGCTCAGGCTCTCCTCCCTGCGCCCATGGGTCGTCTACACCAAGGAGACCTACTGCGGCCCCGACAAGGTCGTCGAGTACGTCGGCAGGTACGCCCACAAGGTCGCCATATCCGAAGGGCGGATACGCGAGGTCGGCGAAGGGAGCGTAACCTTCGAATGGAAGGACTACCGCCAGGACGGCGCCAAGAAGCTCGCCACCGTCGCCGGAGGCGACTTCGTGAGGATGTTCGCCCAGCACGTGCTCCCCGCCGGCTTCCGGCGCATCAGGTACTACGGCTTCTGGAATCCCAAGGGCCTCGATCAGGCCCGCCAGTCGATCAAGCAGCAAGGGCTCGCTCTGGTCGATATGGTCAAAGCGTTGCTGGCGGTGGCGGCGAACATCGAGCTCCGCCACCAGGAGCATGGCGTACGCTGTCCCAGTTGCGGGGATCTCGCCTTCGAGGCCGAGACCCCAAGCTTCCACTCGCTGCTCGACCTTCTCGACAGCTCGTGAAACGCGAAACGCCCAGGTCCGCCTCAAGCTTAGCGACAGGACAAGCCCTGCCGCCTGGCAACGCATTTGACCGATCCCAATCAAGCTATGGATTTAACGGATATCCGGGCTTGCTGACTAAGTAGAAACCGCATATCGAAGATAGCAAATGAAGCCAGAAGCATCGTTCAGCCGCCCCGCTCGCCACCGGATACCGAAGCCCTCCGCCCCGATAAACCCATAAAGAAAACATCCTCGAACAAGACGTTGCACCCACTCCGCTTCGCTGCGTCGGGTGAACTTAACGTTGGGCAAAAATATGAAAATGAAGAACCCCCTCAGAATCTTGTACCGTCGAGTAACTTGGACCTCGTTAAGATCGCTAGGGGAAAGCAAGGCAGTGAAGAGTTCTGTCTTCTGGTTCCTTGTCACGCCCATCGCTGCAAAGCTCGTATTCGCACTTAAAAACGATGTCCTACCGCACACTAACTATTCTGAGTGGGCGAATGCACTAGTTCTACCTTTTCCATGGTGGGTACTCTATTTTGCCAGCCTTTTCTTCGCAATCGGTAGGCTCTCTTTTATGAGCAAATGTCCGAAGGTAATCAGGGATTACGCAAGCTATCGTGATTTTAGAGAGGCTGGTGTCGCATCTTTTCAACTAACGGAGTGGTACATGGATATAGTGGAAAACGATCCACTCACAAAGAATGATCAAGACAGATTTACGAATGGCCATAATGTGTATCTAAACCTATGGGTTGAGCGCTGTTTTGGAGAGCCTCTTGAAGAACTTATAGATCGCGATACCCTAGAAAATGGGGAGTTCTCCATGATCTCATACGCAATTTGGGAGCTCAACATTCCCGAAAAAAGAATTGGTGATGCTTTTCATATGGTCACGACCGAGTCAGACAAATTGCATCAAGGTTGGGCAAAGTTCACTTTCATATGCTTTGGCTTAGGTCTACTGGCTATCCTATTGCTCATAATCAGAAACTTGTGGTATGTACTACAAACTATCAATTAAGCCCAACAAGTCGTGTCATACAACTCCGGCCAGCGCTCCGCGCTAGCCTCCGCGTATGCACTCGACGTTCTGCACATAAAATAAAATGGAAGAGCTTTTACCGTATTTCATCATACTCGGCGGATGCACGATTCTCGGCATCTTGCTTCTCTGCATCGGTAAGCTCGCGAAAATCCTCTTGGAGAAAAGAAAAGAAAAGATCAGAAAAAAGTATGAAGTAAAAGAATACAGAAAGTGCTCAGGATCATTAAAGGACAAAAAAGTTGGGCTAGATCCTGACCTCGATCCGAAGCTAAAAACCTACGGTCTTCACAACCTAACGGATTAAAGAAACATTTGGCAGAACCAGGCAGCCCACACAATGTCGGCAAACGCCCGCTTCTTTCGTAGCGTCCTCATGAATATAAAGCTCAACAGACTTGGAATCTCGACTGAAGCCGACATCGTGTGGCTTTGACGTTAGCTAAATGAAATGTATCCTAAAATATCTGACGTTGTACTTCGTTCTATCGTCGTACGCATTTGCAGGTAGTGGCGATACAGGCATCAGCCTCAGCCTGCGGTTCGAGGCAGAGATAGCCAAGATCCAATGGGCCAACAACTCAGATAAGAAACTGAGTTACTACCATAACCAGCTAACGTCAAATGGAGTCCAGTATCACGGATACCAACTTTATCTAATAGACGAAGAGAACGAAGTCACAAAGGTCTATTTCGTTGGAGAGTCTAATGCTTCCGTTCCAGAATTCAGCGAACTGGAACCCAGTGAAGTCGAAACGACTGAAATCGATTTACACGCTTGGTTTAAGCATAACGAAGACTACGAAATTCCGAGACCAGAAGACGGCCGCTACATAGCGTTTATAAAATATGATGATTTTGAACAAGATGGAGTGTATGACTTCGCGAGTCTTGGGACACTCTTCACGTCCATAACCACTCTTGAAATCGCAAACGGAAGAATTAAAAACTAAAGCTAACAAATCGTAGCAGGCAACGAGCGCAAGCGCTCGCCGCCTGTACTCGGCGTTCTACAAAAAATGAAATTCGCCAACCAAGACGAAAGCATCGATCTCGAAAGAGAACGTGATCGTGTATTCAAAGAAAAATACGATTCTCGGCGAAACGAACTGAAGACCACTTTCTTGATCCTCAAACCACTGAAATGGATCTATTTGAGATTCTGGGCTGCGAAAGAAGCTAAAAAGGAAATGATCAGAAGGGGGCATCTTCCACAAGGACACAGCATTCACACCTTCGACAACTTTAACTAGTGAATAAAAAAAGGAAAAAGGTAGAACCAGTCGCTCCATACAACTCGGGCCAGGCGCCCGAGTTGTGGAACCAGCAAGGACAATTCAACCCTGAGACTTTCACGACGGTTCTCTGAGCCCTCGCGTATGAGCTCAGCGTTCTGTAGAAAAATGAAAATCGAGTTCCCCAAAGCACAGCCCCAACAAGCTAAAGTCTTGAGCGATTTGGCTATCGAGTCGAAGGGACACTGGGGCTACTCGAAGGAGCAACTCGATATCTGGAGGAAAGATCTAAAGATTGAAGAAGAAGAAATCACCCAAAACCTAGTTCGAACGATTCTAGCAGAAGGTGAGCTTGTTGGCTTCTTCTCGATCAAAAGAGAAAAGAACGAAGACGTTCTTGATCATCTCTGGCTTCTCTCGAAAGCAATCGGGCGAGGAATCGGAAATCAAGCATTCAAAAAGATCAAAGAGGACTGCATGAATCTAAAGATAGAAGAGTTCACAGTCATTTCCGATCCAGATGCGGAAGGATTCTACCTCAAGCAAGGTTGTGTCCGAGTTGGCGAGGTTGAGAGCAAACCACAGAACAGAATGCTTCCGAAACTCAAATATCGTATCAAAGAAATAATACAGAACCAGTCGTGCCATACAACTCCGGCCAGCGCTCCGCGCTAGCCTCCGCGTATGCACTCGACGTTAAGCAGAAAGAAAATGTGGACACCAAACGAAGTAACCAGAAAGCGTAAGCCCGACTTCAAGGTTCGGTATCGATTCTACGGTTACGAAGAAGGAGGAAGAGTTCAGCTTCCATCACAAGGTTATCGATCCGACCTCAGTTACGAAGACGAGGACCCCAAGAAAGATGGCATCCACATGGTTTGGCCAGAGTTCCTCGACGAGTCCGGTAAAGTACTGACAGATGAACACCAAACTGTAGAAAAAGAAGGATATGCATTCATGTGGATTGCGGCTTTCGACAAGCGGAAGCTCTTTCACAAAGAGAAAGCAAAGGAAGGAATGACGTGCTTTTTCATGGAAGGAAGTCGAAGAGTTGCGGAAGCTAAAATCACCAAAATAATAGGACTGAAAGATGCTTAACAAGGCGGTCGATACAACTCGGGCCAAGCGCCCGAGTTGTGGATGCAGCAGGGTCAAATCTTGCCCTACTCTTTCACCACGTTCAACCTAGGCCCTCGCGTATCACCTTCACGTTCTGCAAAAATAGAAAATGTACAAACCTCCCCACATTGACGAAGAAAAAGAACGAGAACGTGTATTCAAAGAATATTACGCGACTCGAGCAAACGAGCTTTCTTCGACGATCACGCTTCTAAAGCCATTCAAATGGATTTCGCTGAGAATCTGGTCGTGGAACGAAACAAAGAAAGAAATGATTAGAAGAGGATATGGTCCCGAGAACACACACTTTCCATTGTAAGGATCGAGGATCAAAAGATGAAAAGAAAAGAATGGCAGAACAAGTCAGTCGATACAACTCGGGCCAAGCGCCCCGAGTTGCGGACGCAACAAGGACGAATCATCACAACTACTTTCTCAACGGGCATTTAGGCCCTCGCGTATCACTTCAGCGTTCGAAGAAAGAAGATGACTTACGAAGATCTAGATCCGCAACTCATGCCGTGGTCGAAAAGTCGCGGTCTTCATGTATTCACAAAGCACCGAGACTACGATGTTCGAACTATCCACGTTGTAGACGATAGCGGCGATATTTACGAAATGAGCGTCACACCGCAAAACACCAACGATCCAGAAATACTGATCGGGTTGTGGGATAAAAAGAAAAGAACTGAAAGTATCAAGATAGGCCTAGAAGACTTAACCGACGGATTAGAAATTGCGTACGAAAAAATCGAATCATGGATAAAGGAACGAGGACATTCACGAACCATCTACAAATGAATTCGAACAAGTCGTGCCATACAACTCCGGCCAGCGCTCCGCGCTAGCCTCCGCGTATGCACTCGACGTTAGCAAATGAATGAAAAATCTGAATACAGTTAAAGCGATTTCTTCGGTTCTGCTGACGGCAGGGATCCTGGGATTCTTCTACTTCTCCACGAAGCAAATGGAAGGACCGGATCCAGATGATTTTAAGGTAGAAATAACAAAGATAGAGAAAAGAGATGAACTATTGGCAATCTTTGGGACCGTTGAAAACTTAAGTGACGAAGATTGGCAAAGCGTCGGGATTCAAGTAGAGTTCTATGATGAAGCCGGACAGTTCCTCGACGAGACCTCCGGCTATGGTGGCAATGTACCGATCGTCAGATCAAAATCTAAAGAGAGTTTTAAGATAACAGAACCGACCATTTTGACTGTAATCGATGATTACGAAACCACCAAAGCGACCGTATCTAATGGATACAGGAGATAGTGCTAACAAGGCGGTCGATACAACGGCGGCAAACGCTCGCCTCTTTGACGAAAACACATCGAAATCAACCATACCAGACGTGGAGGCGATGACCGAAGCCGCCGTCGTATCACCTTAGCGTTATGCAAATATGAAGAAACAAAAACCATTCGCAGACGGAATCATATTTGGATTCGGCATGTCCATCTCTCTATCGATATCACTTTTCGTTCTCGCATTCTTTGTATTTCCAGAAGTGACGGAACGAGTTCTGATGCAAGCCGAACCCCCAGCTTATCACATCTTCGAAGAAAGATACGGACACGAGACGTTCACGAACCTCAGTTTTGAACGAATGTTCAAGCAGTCATCAGTTGTCTTGTTGGCCGAACCTGAACCGAATAAAACAGAAAACCAAAAAGTAAGAATAAGTGAAATACTAAAGAAGAATCCAAACACGAATTTCAGTCTTTCCGAAGGCGACGAATACGATCGGAGCCATTCCAAATTCATTACCTCAGCCGATTGCGATGGCGCCCTCGTTTTTTATGTTGGTAATCCGCCGAGACAAAAAGCCTCTTTCTATTACACAGATGGAATCATTGGATACCGTGATAAAATCCCACTACATCAAATCAAACAATTTGCTAAAAACTAAAAAGCATAACCAATCGGTGCAGACAACGAGCGCAAGCGCTCGCGTCTGACCTCGACGTTAGCCAAGAAACAAGTATCATGAAAACATCCCTTTGCACCCTAGCTGCGATTCTCTTGTTCTCACCACCGATTTTTTGCCAGTCACACGCGGAATCTCATGTCGTGCAATCTGTGTCCAAGGATGTAATTGATCGATTCAAGAATCCGACCCCACTTGATGACAGAGAAGACCTAATTTCGATCGACTACCGCGAAACCCCGGTTGGGGTTGTTATTTACGATATCGCATCGCTGTACGATCGTGAACTGATCACACCACCTGGCCTCTCAGACCGTTGTGGAAATATAAACATTAGATTAGTTCAGGTGACCGCAGAAGAACTATTGAACATCGTAGTACCACTTTGCGGCTGCACATGGAAAGAAGATAAAAATAGAATCATTGTTCAGTGGAAGAAGGAGCAGCAATCATAAGGCTAACAAGACGCTCCAGGCAACTGCGGCAATCCTCCCCCTCTTTTACCACGACCTCATGACATCCAACCACCCCAGAAATTCAAACGACCACCTAAGCCTTGTCGCCTGAGCTCGACGTTAGCCAATGAATAAAATAACTATAAGCATATTGCTGTCAGTCGCATTCATTTGGTCTGGATGCGTTTCTGAGAGATACACGGTGTCCCCTGACGAGCTTCATGGAAGGATTACACTTCCAGAAATTGCTGGCATCTATCGAAACAAAGGAATGGCGGTTGCTTCTGATGGGAACGATCCACTGCTAACTGATTTGCTTTTTCCAAAGTCAAAAGACCAACTTAAGAAAACTGATTTCATACGTGTTTCTGTCGGAAACGACGATAGTCTCTTGGTCGAAGCAATAAAAAATGATGAAGTTCTTATCAGCCGAACTTTCAGCGAAGGGAAAGACTTCGACCTTACCAAAGGAAAAATACCGATTGCTTCATCGATTGGCGACATGGGCACCTTCGAGGCTCAGTCGATGGCTTTGGGAGCAGGGATTGAGTCGTCAGTATTTATGTTTACCCGAAATGGAGACCTTGTCTTGAGAAGAGAAATGGAGGGAGCTGTTTTAGTTCTTCTTGTTGTTCCACTAGGAGTCGGTTCTTCCCGAGACATTGTCTACGAAAAGATAAAAAACGAAGGGGCTAACCAGTCGTAGCAGACAACGAGCGCAAGCGCTCGCGTCTGTACTCGAGGTTCGACGAAAAAATTATGAAAACACAATCCAACTCTCTACTCTTAGCCCTACCCCTATTGCTGCTTAGCTTCGGTTGCAGTCAAAAACCTGAAGAAGCTGTGATAGTTGATATCGAACCCGACCTGACAGAAGAGCGGTTTTCCGAACTGGAAAGCAGAATACTCGAATTGGAGTCTCAGATTTCGCAGCTAGACGAGAAACTTCTAGCTACAAACCTACGGATCGATAAAGCGTCACTAATCGCAACAACTAAAGCAATCACGAATCGGCCAGATCCTACGCATAGCAAAATTAAAGAATTTATCGAAAGTGGGAGTTTCACCGTTAAAGATGACACCGTATACTACACCGGAGATATCATCCTTAATTTCGGACCAAAACTTAAGATTACTTCAGTAGACGGAAAGTTATTATCTGACCTGAATCAGACGGTATTCGGAGGTGACATGATCGTCGAAACCGCAGCGAAAGGTGGCACTATCTTTCTGAGGATCACAGATGGATACCTCGAACGACACGGCGAAAAAGTTCACGTCGAATCCGAAAAGCCGGGCACGTTCAAAATGGAATATTTGTCGAACCAGGCGGCCCATACAACTCCGGCCTTCGCTCCGCTCTGACCTTACCACTGAGGCTAGGAGTCAAGCTGCTATATCAGTTTTTCATGGAATCTTGCAGGTACGCGCATATCGGGCTTCCTTTCGCTTTTAGTCGTTCTATATAGAGCCCTTCGTCGTAGGCGGTTCGAGTCTTCCACATCCGGTATATTATCCTCTGCCACTTGTAGGCCAGCTCCCGCATGGCGCAGTTGTAGGTCATTCCCGCGGCCTTCTTCATCCTCCAGAACGCGGACGCCCAGGAGCTCCACTTTATCGACTCGCCGGCGAACTCCACGAAGGTCTGCATCAGGAACCTCGGCCGGGAGTAGCGGCGGTGCACGATGCGCTTCTTGCCGCTGCTCTGGGTAACGGGGGCGACCCCGCTGTAGCGCTGCAGGGCCTCGCGGCTGGAGTAGCGGGAGCGGTCCTCGCCCATGGCCGAGAGCAGCCGCGGCCCTAGAGCCGGACCGGCTCCGGGAAGGCTGTCGAAGATCGGCTTGTCCTCCGACTCGGCGTAGCGCCGGGCCAGCTCCTGGTCGTATCTCGCGATGGCCCTCGAGCAGGCCTCGATGTGGTCCAGGCAGCTGGAGATTCGAAGCTCCATGACGTCCATGATCGCGGGGTCGTCGGTCAGGACGACGGACTCGGCCACCACCCGCAGGCGCTCCTCGATCACGTCCCTGCGCGAGCAGTGGGAGCTGCGGTAGAAGGCCGCCATCTCCTCGGGGTCCGCCTCGCGGGCCGCCTGCAGCGAGGGCCAGCGGCGAAGGAAGCCTATCGCCATGGGGGCGTGCAAGTCCCTGCCCAGCAGCGCCAGGGCCTGCGGGAAGCTGCTTTTTAGCAGCGACTTGAGGCGGTTGCACTGCTCGACCTGCCGGTCGACCTCCCCGCGGCGGGCCTTGGAGAGCGAGTCGATCCTGCGCATGGCCGCGCTGTCCAGCCGGTGGGCCCGGAGCTTGTCGCGGTGCGAGGCCAGCAGCTGGGCGAGGACCTCGCAGTCCAGCAGGTCGCTCTTGGCCCCGGAGCCGTTGAAGGCCTTGCGGAAGCGGGCCGGCACGCTGGGGTTGAGGGCGTAGACCTCCAGCCAGCCGCGCGGGCACAGGAAGGCTACCAGGTCGGGAGCGGGCATCTCGAAGGCCACCGCGACGCGGGCCTCGGGATGCTCGGAGCGAAGCCTCGCCAGCCACGCGCCCAGTTCGTCGGGGCTGTTGGCCAGCTTGTCGAAACGCGGACTGGAGCCCGCCCGCAGGGAGGCGAGGCAAACGTCCAGGGTTGCGTCGGAACGGTCGATCCCGATCGCGAAGTCCAGGGGCTTTTCCTTCATCGTGTCATAGTCGGTTGAGGGTTGCGGAAAGCTCGTCCTTGACCGGCAGCGACAGCAATATAGAGTGGTCCGTGCAGAGGGCTTCCACCGAGGAGTCGTCAAAAAGTCAAGGCGCTACCCGCAGCCCGGAACGGTAAGGTCACAGTCCTCCAGGGGACGCCGCGTATTTGTTCCTGGACTGCGGGCGAGCGCTGAAATTGTAATGAAAAGCCAAACGGAGTCCAACCCCGCCGGAAGTTATTCACAATGCCCCGAAAGCGAGCTCTTCGGCCCGCGCCTTTCGGGCATCATGAATAACTTCTCCTAGCCTATAT
>NZ_JACYFG010000025.1 GCF_014803405.1 Pelagicoccus enzymogenes | reverse complement strand
AACGTCGAGTACAGGCGGCGTGCGCTTGCGCACGTTGCCTGCTACGTCTGGTTGGCTCTATTTTGTTGATCGATATTGCTTATACTCGGCTCGAGGACGTTCTTTGTCTACATATCTCATGTGCTCTTCATTTATTTCAATAATCGTGTATTCGTTTTTTATTTCGGCTCCATCTGGTCTGTCGGGAGAGGTGAATTTAGTAGTTAAGTCTAAACCGTCCACAAACCATGTTCCTTTCATTCTCAATAAATCCATTACTTCGCCATTTTTGGTGAGTGTCATTTCCTCGTAAAAAGACTTATCCATTTCGTAGACGATGAACCCCTTCACTTCGATACCTTCTCCCTGATCCACGTGGTACGTCCACTTGCCGATTATTGACCTCTCGCAAATCGCTGCTGGTATTACGGCTAAAAACACACTGAGAACCAGAATTAAAGGTGTGTTCATTCGCTTCGATGATTATTTGCTTTAGCCAACGCAGAGCTCAGACGCGAGCGCTTGCGCGAGTTGTCTGGAGCGACTTGATATGTGTTGATCTTTTGGGTTTCATCTTGGGGTAACCTTGTCGAGAAATCGATCTTTCGAATACTTAGATGATCATCTTCTTCACCGTCGGTTAGATCTTGATTTCCTTATTTTTATTTAGGTCGGAGTCTTTGGGGTTTGCTGTGTCGAAGTTGGGTAGGGTGCTTTCTTCTCAGAAGTGGATCATTAATAAGGTCGGGTAGTTGCTCAAGTAGATCGTCGAAGTCTTCGGTTCGTTATCTTTCAAACTCTTACGTATCCAGATATTTACGTCTCAACCTGATCATTTGTTTTCTTCACATATCGTCGAGTCCTCACGACGTAGGACGCGCAGCGTCCGGAGTTGTGAGCGACGTTTGGTTCGAAATTTCTTCCACATTTTTTTTGAGAAGGTCGTATTCGCTGTTCTTTGCTACGCTTAGGAAATCGGGCAAATCTGGAGCCTTAAGCCAATGGAGCGACCATAGGACGCAGATCATCTGATATTCGTCATGCGTGGACCAAGAAAGCTCGATCATTTCTCTAGTGAATAATGACTTTCTCTTTGCTGATTCCATCATGCATCGTCTTTGAACGTAGTAGTCTCGGTCGAAATAGAGTTGGTAAAGCAATTGATCGATTTCTGGATGTTCCAAATTACCAATACACTCTACAATCTGCCATTTCGCGCATGATTCTTTACTTTTTAGTGATCTTTTTGCTAGCTCAATTGCAATTTCAGGGTGATCGCCAAGCTGATATCTAATGTTCATCACTTCGTTATCTCTGGCGAGAAGGTACAGAAGTGCTTCGATTGCTTCTTGGCTCCAGTCTGGCGATTCGATCCATTTTTCGATGCAGGAGTAGACCGGTCCCCAGTTTTCGTATTCTGTTTCCCATTCACCATATCGTCCATGAACAGGGAATTGGTTCGCCCATTCTTTAAATCGTTGTGCTTCCGATATGATATTCATTTTTCTTCGAACGTGAAGTCCATACGCGAGGGCTTCAGTGATGGTTTAGGGTAAAGTTGGGGTTTGAGATGTCCTTGCTGGTTCCACAACTCGGGCGCTTGGCCCGAGTTGTATGGGACGACTGGTTCTACGAATTTTTCTCCTCATGGTTTTCAGTCGAAGCTATCGAAAGTATGGATGCTATGTCCTTGGGGAAGATAGCCTCTTCTGATCATTTCCTTTTTCGTTTCTTTCGAGGCCCAGAATCGTAAATAGACCCACTTCAGTGGTTTGAGGATTGAAATAGTGGTCTTGAGCTCATTTCGCCGAGAATCGTATTTTTCTTTGAATACACGATCACGCTCTCTTTCGAGGTGGATGTTCTCATCTTGATTGGCGAATTTCATCTTTTTTTGTAGAACGT
>NZ_JACYFG010000024.1 GCF_014803405.1 Pelagicoccus enzymogenes | reverse complement strand
GATATGCAAAACAAATGATTAGCAATCCACAGTTTTACGGTGTCACCATCTTGATCGGGTTCATCGTTTCGTTGGCTTTCAGAAAGGAAGAGCAAGCACCGAATTGGATGAAGTGGGTTTTGATCAGTGCTCCTTTGACTTGGACGCTGCTGGGAATAATTATGATCGTGTCCGTCGGAGATAAAAGTATAGACGGTATTCAGGATATCCTCACATATTTTGATGCTGGACGCTTCTTCGAAGCGAACGGTTACAGAAAAGCATTCTTCGTCATAGCTATTCTTTTCACTACCTACTTCAGCTTACTCTTCAGCTTCTGCTGGGCAGTAAAAAATAAAGCATATCAAGTCGGTGCTCACAACGTGCGCAAGCGCACGCCGTGAGACCTCAGCGTTGGCAGAGAAATAGATGAAGAATCCACAACTCTTGAAGAAAGCCATATGGGCATTGCCCACCGTCCTTATTTTCGGATACATCGTATACATGCAACTCAAGATGGCTGGACCCGATCCAGACGAATTTAGAGTGCAAATCGACAAGATCGAAAAGAGAGAAGATGTTTTGATGATTTTCGGATCTGTTGAGAATCTTACCAACAAGGACTGGAACTCGATTGGCATAGAAGTAGAGTTCTACGATTCCGAAGGGAAATTCATAGATGAGACATCAGGATTAGGTTCAAACCTGAGAGTCCTCAAGGGCTACCAGACCGAGAACTTTAAATTATCAGAACCTCTAGCGTTTCTTCGAATCGAAAACTATTCAGTAACAAAGGCGAAAGTAGTAGGTGGATACAGATACTAGTGCCAACGAGGCTGTCGAAAAACTCCCGATTGTGGATAAGTCCTGATTGAGTTTGGCCGCGCTTGCTTTATGGATACAGGTATGGCGCGATGTTGTTCGATCCTCTGTCGCCTGCGGCTCGGTACAAGGAAGACCAAAGGGCCCAGGACCAGATGTGGCTGTGTCGTTCCGCTCGGTACTGCGCCAGCCTGCTCGAGCAGCTCACCCCCCGGAACCCTCGTGCACGCGATCAACTAGGAATTTAACTTTGGGTTTTATGCATAGTGGACTTGAGCCACACCAGCAGACGCCCATGCCGGGCGTACCAAGGCAGTCGATACAACGGCGACAAGCGCCGCGTGACACCTCTGCGTGAGTAAAATAATCACAGTCGGATAACGTCCGAAAAGTTTCGCAAAATAGTAGAGGTGCCTTTCCGCCGATAATCCGGTAGGCAGTTGGTGTTGAAGCAAATACCCAAATGGAAGACACCAACGGAAAGACAGTAAACGAAACGATAACCGCCGAGGGATCGGCATCAAGCAGCGAAGTCGTAAGGATCGACTTCGGGCATTTGAAAAAGGATCTGGGCGGCTTCGTGCGAGGAACCGTCGAGGAAGCGATCAACGGTCTGCTCGACGCGGAGGCCGACCAGATCTGCAACGCGAAGCGCTACGAACGCAGCGACGAGCGTTCCGCTCATCGCAACGGCCATTACGAGCGCAAGCTGCAAACTGGAGCTGGCGAAGTGAAGCTGAAGGTCCCCAAGCTTCGCGGAGCGAGCTTCGAGACCCAGATCATCGAACGCTACCGCAGACGCGAGTCTAGCGTGGAGGAATCACTGGTTGAGATGTACCTGGCTGGCGTATCGGTCCGTCGAATAGAGGACATAACCGAAGCGCTCTGGGGTGCGAGGGTAAGCCCTTCGACCGTCAGCGATCTCAACCAGAAGATCTACGAACGCATCGAGGCGTGGCGGCAGCGTCCGCTGCGCGGTCGTTACGTCTACGCCTTCATGGATGGGCTGTGGCTGAAGCGTTCGTGGGGCGGCGAGATGGAGAACGTGAGCGTGCTCGTCGCCATCGGCGTCAACGAGCATGGCTTCCGCGAGGTGCTCGGCGTTGTCGAGGGGATGAGCGAGTCGAAGGACAGCTGGCTGGAACTGCTCAAGAACCTCTACTCGCGAGGGCTCGAGAAGATAGACCTCACTGTCTCCGACAAGTCCAAGGGGCTTGTGGAGGCTCTGCCCGAGATCTATCCGGCGAGCAAATGGCAGAGGTGTCTCTTTCACTTCCACCGCAACGTGCTGGCTAAGGTCTCGCACAGCAAGAAGGCGACAGCGGCAGCGATGCTCAAGGCTATCCACGCCCAGGAGTCCGCGGAGGCGGCCACCCGAAAAGCGATGGAGGTCGCAGGATCGCTCGAGTCGATGAAGCTGGCCGCTGCTGCTGCGGTTCTTCGCGAAGGCATAGCCGAGAGCGTCACCTACTACCGATTCCCAAGGAAGCATCATCGCAGCATACGAACCAACAACATGCTCGAACGGATCATGAAGGAGATCAGGCGACGAACCCGCGTCGTCGGTTGCTTCCCTGACGGCAAGAGCGCGTTGATGCTGGCTTGCGCCAGATTGCGGTACGTCGCTTCGAAGTCGTGGTCGGACAGCCGGGTCTACCTGGACATGAAGCTGCTGGCTGAAGAAAACGAGGAGAAGAGCGCCTGAAGCGGCGGCAGCCCCCTCGGGGGCTAGTTGACATTTAGATACCTTTAACCCAATAACCAAAAAACGAAAAACGAATACGCCACTGCCTGAAGGCTCAGCTACCTTTTTGCGAAAGATTCCGGACACTAACCACAGTCGCGTTTTTCGTTTTATCTGCGTTTTCAGCAACAGCTGGTCCTGCCAAGTGGAGCTGCGCCGCCTCCATCGTATGCACTCGAAGTTCGAAGAAAAAAGTAGGTTTGCCTTGAGACATAGTGCCACTTAAGTATCACTCCATGAAAGTCGAACTAGTCACGAGTCTGAAACGGAGAGCCACGGAAATCATCCGCGACTTAAACAAAAAGCACGAACCTGTACTGATCACCGAACACGGAAAGCCTGCAGCTTATCTAATTGACGTTCAGTCATTTCAGGAAATGACGAGAAAGACTGAACTGTTAGAAGGGCTGGCCCGAGGCGAGTCAGCGATCAAGCAAGGTCGAGTCGTAGAACAGAGGGAAGCGAAAGAGAGAATGAAGAAATGGCTCGCGTGATTTGGGCGGAAACCTCGTTAAGAGATCTGGAATCAATAGCTGAGTACATCGACCTAGACGATCCAGAGGCAGCAAAACGGGTTGTTAGGCGCGCATTCGAAAAAACCGACCAACTGGAGAGCTTTCCAGAGTCTGGTTCAAAACCGAGAGTTCTGAAAGGAACCC
This sequence comes from Pelagicoccus enzymogenes, assembly GCF_014803405.1. Lineage (NCBI taxonomy): Bacteria > Pseudomonadati > Verrucomicrobiota > Opitutia > Puniceicoccales > Pelagicoccaceae > Pelagicoccus > Pelagicoccus enzymogenes. Next base: position 27,761 of record NZ_JACYFG010000024.1, on the reverse strand, counting down.
CATATCGACGTCTTATTTCCAAACCTGTCCTGATCTACTACAGAATCGAAGAAGACTTAATCTACATTGTGCACGTCGTGAAAGAGGAACGTAAGTTCGACCTGTCACGGATCGTTGAGTATGAAAGATAGTTCGAAATCGGGTAGCCGCGGGCATTAACTCCTGCGGCCCTCACACCATCTAGCATGCGGCTGCGCAGCTGCCTTTCGGCTACTAGCCCTTTCCCTTGTCGGGCGAGCAACAGGCTTTCATCGGTTTTCGCAATAGTCACTGTCAAGCAAGAGCGCCCTACTGGGCGCCCCAAAAAAGCCGCACGCTTGAAAGCGTGCGGCTTGCAATCAATTGGAAACCTAGGCGGCTCCTACGAGTGCTTGCGTCGTGAGGCGGCAGCCAAGCCAAGCAGGCCGAGACCTAGGAGAGCGATGGTCGAACCGGTGTCGGGGACGTTGACCTTCAGTCCCGCAACGTAGAAGTCGTGCGAAACCTCAGACCCCGTTTCTGACGCGGGACCGATTCCCGAGTGCATGAACGTGAAGACACTTCCGGTCCAAGATCCATCGATGTAGCCGACGTTCTTGGGGAGGTTGTAACTGGTTCCGTTGAGCAGGAAGGTCGCGCCGTCCGCCCAGTTGGTGATATTATGACCGTCCGCGCGTAGCAGGATCCGCGTCAGGGTCACCACTCGGTCGAAGGTCAAGATGAGCTTCTCGCCGCTGTCGATGTTGTCGTCGCCGAGATCGATCGGAGTACGCGTCTTGTAGACGCCCAAACCGGCGCCATGGACGTCGTCCCAATCCTTTGTGGAGTCCTGTACAGCATGGGCTGTCGCTCCATTGAAGGTGGCCGTTGCCGTTACCACGACGCCGTCGACCGTGTACTGCAGCAAGGGATCGCCCAAGGCGTCATTGCTGCTGGTGACGTAAGGGGAAGACGGCAGGAAGTCCGTCACTGGATTGTTTGCCTTGTCCAATTTGTAGAAATCGAAAGACAGGGCGCTTGCCGAAGCGGTCGCGCCTAGGATGGCGGCCGCCCCTAGTATTCTTAGAATCTTTTTCATACGGATAGGGGTTGAGTTGTTTACCGGGATTACTACTTAGACTGCATAGACCTTACCAAGTTTGGCAGCCTAGGATCCTACGCCCCACAAGTTCCTCGTATAACGCTTTTTACGTCGCTGCCCTTCACTCCGGCTAAAGGAAAGCCGGATACGTAATTTGTCTGTTATTCCTTACAGCTTGACAGTTTTAACGGAAAGTGAGGATCGCGAAACGATGCCAAGGAAAGCGAGCCCGACCGCCTTCGGCCAATTTTCGCCCCCTCCGCGTCTCCCCGCTGATACGTCAACTCACGCAACGCCAAGGAAGCCTTTGCAGGCAGAGGGCCCGATGGGAACTTCCCATTTTCTAGCCCGCCTCAAGGCCGTGCGGAATCCCCTCCCCAAGCGCGAGCTGGGAGCAAGCGCCCCCTCAGGAAAAGTCACCGAGCTTTCGCCTATTTCCGGTTCCGCCGACTGGAGCAAACGCCCTTCTCGCGCTATTTTTCAAGGCTCCTTGATGCGAGACCAGCAGCCGATTGATTCGGTCCCAAGTCCAAAGCAGCGAGCCGTCACCAACTCGAAGGATTCGGAACCCGCCACTCGGCGATGGCTCCGCAAAACGGAATTCCAGCACCATGTTTTCACGTCAAGTCAACGAAAGCTCTCGGCTCTGCCTCACGGTCCCTCAGTTCGCGGACGACTTGTTCGCCTTGACCCAGCGGAACCGCGAGTACTTGCAAGCCTGGCTCCCTTGGGTCGACAAGGTCAAAACGCCCCAGGACACCAGGGACTTCATCATCGAGCAGCTCAGCAAGTTCGTACTCTCCGAAGCCCTGCACGCCTGCATCTTCTACGACGGGCTCCTGGCGGGAGCGCTCGCCTACAACTGCATCGACCTGCAAAACCGCTCCGGTCACATTGGCTACTGGCTCGGTCAGGACTTCCAAGGGAAAGGGATCATGACCGAATGCGTGAAGGATCTCATCCGCGTCGGGCAGGACTACTACCAGCTGGAGCGCTTCGAAATTCGTTGCGCCGCGAAAAACGCACGCAGTCGAGCCATCCCCGAACGGCTCGGGTTCGAAATGGAAGGTACCATTCGCCGGGCCGAGAAGGTACATGACCATTGGTACGACCACATCGTGTACGGCAAACTTGTCGCCTAAACGACTCCCTGGATGAAGGGGCTTGTCGCGGCGCAGCGTAAAACTGACTCTAATTCGGTACGCTCGTTCGCCTACCAATTTGCAGCGATCCAAGCTATTTTGGTGCGACACCCTTCCCTCGTGCCCCATGTTCGCCGCTATCCGCAAGTCATTCGCCTTGTTCGCCTTAAGCTTCCCTGTCCTCGCCTATTCAGCAGAGGTCGTAACGACTGAACAAGCCACCGCCTTGCGTGCTCAACTCCGCGTCCAGGAGGATAGCCCCGGCCTGCGCCACGCACTCGAGCTCTCGAACGACCTCCGCAGCTGGACCGCCTACCCGCTCTCCTTCGACCAAGAGCAAGGAGCCTGGTCCGTACAAGCGGACGGCCAAGTGGCGATCTTCGCCGCGTCCGATCGGGGCGACGGAAGCTGGAGCATCGATTTCGAGACCCTGCTCGACGATGCCGTTTTCCTGAGGATCGCGCCCCTCGCCGGCCCTTTCCCAGCCGACTCCACCGTCACCGAGGAAACTCGCCACCTCCTCCAGAACCTGCACCGCCTCGGCTGGGACGCCGAGCGCTTCGCCTTCGGCCAGGAGTTTCCTCTCAGCTACAATTCCACCGATAACATCGGCAACGGAGACATCGACCAGTCCGAATCCAAGGACGTGGTGGGAGACCACCCCGGGGTCCACGGCGCCGACTTCCTCTACATGATCGACCGCTCCTGGGAGGAACACTTCCACATCGCCGCCGCCAAGCGGGCCTACGAGAGCGGGGCCATCGTCACCTTCGACTACCACTGGGCCGGCAAGTACGGCGGCGATTACAAGGCCCATCCGCAAGACGATACGCTGCTCGACTACGTGGTCCGGAACGACGACTCCCGCGGCGACGTCACTTGGTTCTACGAGAGCCTCGACCGCATCCTGGCAATCATCAACGACGAGCTGCAGTTCCCCATCGTCTTCCGCCCCTTCCACGAGATGGACGGCAATTGGTTCTGGTGGGGACGGCAAATGCAAGGCGGGGCCGACACATATCGGCAGGCCTATCGCCTGCTGGTGGAGTACCTGTCCGCACGCACCGACTACGTCCTATTCTGCTGGAGCCCGGACGTGGCCCTGGAGGACTTCGAGCAATTCTACCCCGGCGACGCCTACGTCGACATCGTTGGACGCGACATCTACAACGTCACCGATCCCGGTCGCCCGCTGAGCAAGCTGACCGAGATGATCGACTTTGCCGCCGCCCGCGGCAAGGTAGCGGCCCTTACCGAAACCGGCTACGCGAGGGGCGGCTCCTTCGAAACTGGAGATCCCGACTGGTGGACCACTCATATCTTAGACCCCATCGTCGCCGACGAGAAAGCGGGCAAAATTGCTTGGGTGCTCACCTGGATCAATGCAAGTTGGTCCGGCCCCTACATCCCTCGCTCCACATCTCCCCAAGCCGCCAAAGACGACTTCAAAGCGTTCTACGAATCCCCAGCCACCCTTTTCCAAAGCGAAGTCGCAGCCCTGAACGTGTACGCCCCTCCCGCCTCCGAATAATTTAACCACCCCCGCCTGATGAACCTACCTCGCCTCACCTTCCTCGCGCTCCTGCCCTTGCTCGCATGCACCGCTTGCGCCCAAGACAGCAAAGCCCCGCAAGCAGTCGACCCCAGCGTCTCGCCAGAAACGGCCAACCTCTTGGCCAACCTGCATTACTTGGCCTGGGAAACCGACAAGATCATGTTCGGACAAGAGTTCCCTCTCAGCTACCAGCGAGAGATGAAGGGTATCAACGATCCCACTACGTCCGACCTTAAGGACGTGGTAGGCGACCACCCGGGCGTGCATGGCTCCGACTTCCACTACCTCATCGACAAGGAACCGCACGAGCGCATGGCCCACACCCTCGCCGCCCTCACCGCCTACGAATCCGGAGCGGTCGTCACTTTCGACTACCATTGGATGGGGAAATACGGATACAGCCACAGCTGGCACGAACGCGACGCCGAAATTCTCTACAACGTGGTGAACGGAGACGACAGCGAGGGCGACGTCACCTGGTTCTACCAGGAGCTCGACGAAGTGCTGCGCATCGTGAACGAAGAGTTGCGCTTCCCCATCGTATTCCGTCCTTTCCATGAGATGAACGGGAATTGGTTCTGGTGGGGCAGCCGGCTCAAAGGCGGCCCCGAAACCTACCGCAAAGCCTTCCAGATCCTCGTCGCATACATGTCCGAACGCTCCGACCACCTCCTCTTCTGCTGGTCCCCCGACAAGGCCTTCCCCCTCGAATACTACCCTGGGGACGACTATGTGGACGTGATCGGCTTCGACGGGTACGGGCAAGGCAACCCCGCGGTTCATTGGTTCAGCGTAGCGGACATGGTCGCGAACCTGGAGAAGGCGGTAGACTTCGCCGCCGCCCGCGGAAAAGTCGCCGCGTTCACCGAGACCGGATACGGAACCACCAAGGACATCGACTACCACAGCGTCCAGCCCGACTGGTGGAACGAAAGCGTGCTGCACCCGATCTTGGAGAGCGAAAAAGCCCGCCACATCGCCTGGATCCTCACCTGGATCAACTCGGACTGGTCCGGCCCCTACGTTCCCTACGCCAACTCGCCCGACGCTTCCCAGGCCGCCTTTCGAGAATTCTACGAGCACCCGTCGACCCTTTTCGAAAAGGAAGTCTCACGGCTGAAGATGTACGCGCCTCGAGACAGCCAGTAGGGCCCAAAAAAAGCAGGTGGTTTCCTGCCGAAACGCTTGGGGTGAATTCCTAGAACAAAGCTTGAGCAGACAGCCATCCGAAAAAAAACTGCGCTTTTTCGATAGCAGGATTTTTACGCCACCCTGCCTTCGAAAACATGCGATTCCTACGTGGGTCTACCGAAATCCCACATCAAAACGCCCTTTTTCATGAATTTGTTTCATAGAAACGAGTAGTCACGCGCACTCGGGCTCAAGTTAAGGGAAAGCAACTACTTAGGCACCGTTCAAGGAGACTAGGTAAAGTCCGATGGAGCAGGCAAACTCCAACCCGTACACCGAATCGTGAATACTCTTCTCAATAAACTCAGCTTCACGCAACGCATCATCGCCATCATGATGATTCCCCTTTTCGGACTGACGATCTTCAGCGCGGTGACCATCCTCGACCACCTGGAAAGCGCTCGCCAGACGAAAAACGAAATTGAATCAGTCGAGGAATTGACCGAGCTCGGAACCGTAATTGCCGGAGCGATACACGAATGGCAAAAGGAACGCGGCCGTTCGGCTGGCTACCTCGGCTCCGCGGGAAAGAAGTTCTCCCAGGAAATCCGTACCCAGCATTCCGATACAAACAAAGCGGTAAGAACCCTGCAAGCCGCCCTCGACGCCCACGAGTTCAGCAAGCAACCGCCCGAATTCCACGCCGCCCTGCGAGAAGCGACCCAAAGGATGGCCGGCGTTCCCCAACTGCGCCAGAAGGTGCTGGAGCTGGAGGTCAAGGGCGGCCAAGCCGTAAGCCAGTATACCGCCCTAATCACCAGTTTCCTGCAGGTCATCGATACCTCTGCCAAGCTAACGAACGAATCCGAAATCTCGCTCTTGCTCGTCAGCTACAGCAACTTCCTGCGAGCCAAGGAAAACATGGGCATCGAACGGGCCGTGTTGAGCAACGCCTTCGGCGCCGACAAGTTCCAAGGCGATTTCTACAAGCGCTACTGCACCGTACTCGCGAACCAAGCGAGCTACCTCGCCAGCTTCCACGCCTTCGCTCGCCCGGAACACGAGGAATTCTACGCCGACACGGTGCGAGGTCCCGCGGTCGAGCAGGTCGCAGCTTGGGAGGAACTGGCCTTCGAAAAGGCGGACACCGGTAGCTTCGGGGTACGTCCCGAGGACTGGTTCGCCGCCATCACCGCAAAGATCGATCTGATGAAAGAGGTGGAGGACAACATCGCCGACTCCGTTCGGCAGAGCTCGCAAAACATCGCGGCAGCCGGCAGTTCGAAGATGTTCTTCCTGCTCGGCACCGCGGCAGGTCTCATCTTGCTCACCCTTGCGGCCTCCTACTGGTTGGCCGCCAGCACTTCGAAGGCCCTCAGGAAAACCGTAGAGCAGCTCACCACCGGCGTCGACGAAGTCGCCACCGCATCCAGCCAGGTCTCCCAAGCCTCGGTCTCAATGGCCGAAGCCGCCAACGAGCAATCCACCTCCCTCTCCCACACCAACGACATTTTGGGAAACATCACCGGCATCACCCAGGAAAACGGAAAACTGGCTGCCGACGCCAATACCATCACGGCGGACGCCCGCACCATGGTCGACGAATCTCTCGAGGAGATGGTGAGCCTCCAGTCAGCGATGAACGAAATACGCACCTCCAGCGACGAGATCTCCGCCATCATCAAGACCATCGACGAAATCGCTTTCCAAACCAATATACTCGCCCTCAACGCCGCTGTCGAAGCTGCCCGAGCTGGCGAGGCAGGCTCTGGCTTCGCCGTCGTGGCCGACGAGGTACGCAGCCTCGCCCAACGCTCCGCCCAAGCTGCCCGCGACACCACGCAAAAGATCGAGGACTCCATCAAGCGGGCCCACAACGGAACCAGCATCTCAGGCAAGGTCGGCTCCGTTTTGGAACGCATCGTCGGCAAGGTGCGCGAGGTCGACGACGTCGTCACCAAAATCGACCAAGCTTCCCAGAACCAGTTATCCGCTATCCTGGAAATCCAAAGCGCCGTACGGGCCCAAGAGCAAGTGGTCTTGGGAGCGTCCAGTTCGACCGAGCAAACCGCCACCGCTGCGGAAGAACTGCACAGCCAGGCCAAGAACATGCAGTGCGCGATCCATCAGCTCGCCCTGCAATCCGGCTTGAAGACAAGCGAGTTCCAGCAGGACACGCCACTTAACCAAGACCTAACAAACGACAAGCAAGGCATCGAATCGCATCCAAGAAGAGGATCTGATCTGGAATTAGGGCATGTCTTTAAATCAGCTCTTTGCTGGTTCTCTCCCAAATCGAGGCAGCGCAAGGCGGCCCTCTAAACGTTGATCTTGGAAAGCTCCTCGAAGTAGTCGCTCACCCAGCTCACGATCCGATATCCAACGTATCCAAAAATCCCGACGAGTAGCAGCTTTGGATACAGCATGCTCGCTAGGAAAAGCTGGTTCTTTGCATCGGTGAAGTAGCGTTTCGCAGCCGCTTCGAGGTTTTCCTCCAAGTTGCCCGTTTCCTCTCCGCTTTTGTACAACTGCAGGAATCCCTTGGGCGCCAGCTTGCCCGCCGCCGCGATGGCCTCGCTTGCCTTACCACCAGCGGAAACGCTCTCCACCACTGAATTCGCCAAACGATAAAGCCGCGGACTATCTGCCCCATTGGCGGCGATTTCCCAAGAGCGGGTCACATCCATGCCCGCCGCGAACCCCGAAGCCAACACCTCGCACAAAGTGCCCGCATCCCAGTTGCGGCGGTAGCGGGAGAAGACCGGCAAGGAACGCGAAACCGCCTTCGCCGCGCCCGGGAACAGCTTCGCCCCCGCAAACATGAAGAGCGCAATTAACCAAATGGGCACCACCACCATTCCGGAAGCGACCAGGAATGCAGCCGCGTCGCCATTAACCAAATACGGGATAGCGAATGCGACCGCAGCAAAATGCAGAATGAAGACGGGATAAGCGAGAGCCAGTAGCATTCTACGCTTCACCTTGCCCATTTCCCTGCGCGATGCCGCGATCCGTCGCATCGCCGAAGGCAGCCGTCCCGACAATTCGGAAGCCCGCATGATCGAGAGTTCTGCAAAGGAAAAGGGCAGCTGCGAATACTCAAGCGAATCCCCCCAACCGTCTCCGTTCCGAAAGGCGGCTTCCAAATTTTCGCTCGCCGCCGATGGAAGCGATTCCGCCAAAGCGACCGCATTGGACGCTTGCATCCCTGCATCCAAGCCATCCGCTACCTGTTCCAGCCACTCGGCTAAACGCTTGTCCGAAACAGCAGCCATCGGCGTCTTATCCCATCAGGCTTCGCCCGCGTATCCACCGCTCCACTTCAACTTGTGGCGAACCACGTTGAAATGGGAATAGTCGAGCTTCTGGGCGATTTGTAGGCGTTTCTCCGATACGGAAACGCCAAGCGAACTTTCCTCCAAAATGTTTAGGTTACGCTGACCGTCCAAGGCTACCAGCAATCGCTGGCCGGGCTTCGCGTTTTCGATGCGCAACTTCACGTTGCTAGGAAAGATGATCGAGCGGTTGCTCAGCGTATGCGGGCAAATCGGCGTCAAGGAAATCGCCTCGGAATCGGGATGCATCAAAGGCCCGCCGGCCGACAAGGTATAAGCTGTCGATCCGGTGGGGGTTGCAAAAATGAGTCCGTCGCAAACATAGGTCGTCACGAACTCGTCGTCGGCGAAGACGTTGATGTGGATGATACGGCTCGAATCCGCCGCCTTGATGACCACGTCGTTGAGAGCCAAGTCCAGGTGGTCGCCATGGGCCGAGCACTCCAATAGGGAACGCCCTTGCACCTTGAACTCGCCAGCTAGGACCGAGGGGAAAAGCGACTCGATTTCCTCCGCAGTATAAGTGGTGAGAAAGCCCAGCGTGCCGCGATTGACCCCGATAACCGGTATCTGCCGCAGGGTCGCTTCCGCCGCCGCGCTGAGGAAGGTACCGTCGCCGCCCACCACGCAGCAGGCGTCAACCCCCTTGAGGCTTCCCTGGGGGACCGGAAAGCCCGTTATGCGACGCGACTCAATTCCCAATTCGCTGGCGATGGCGGCCAAACGATCCACCAGCTCTTGCGACCCCGATTTGGAGCCGTTGACCACAAATCCTAGCTGCTTGATGGAATTCATAGGGGCTGTATTTGCATCAAAGGAATAAGCTGCTGATTTTCAACCGCTAAAGCTGATTGCTCGCCAGGCTAGTCTCCCTCTGCTCAGCTGGCCTCGGCCACCCCTTTTCGAAGTCCCAACAAGAACTCCACGTTACCGTCGCCACCCTTGATGGGCGAAACCATCTCTCCCACGTATTCCGCGCCCCCAAGCTCCTCCAGAGCAAACCGCTTCACGTCTTCCATCGCCTTCGCTCGAGCGTTCTCATCGCGAATCACTCCCTTGAACTTGTCGGCAATCGCCTTGCCCACTTCAAACTGTGGCTTAACCAGCGCCACCAATATCCCACCTTCCCTGAGGAAAGGCCATACGCAGGGCAAGACCGTCTTGAGCGAAATGAAAGAGAGATCCATCACCATGCGATCGTAGTCCGCACGCGGCAACAGTTCGGCGGTCAAATGGCGAGCGTTCGTCTTCTCGAGATTCGTTACCCGCTCGTCGTTGCGCAGCTTCATGTGTAGTTGCCCGTACCCTACATCCACGCAAGTGGCGCCGGCTGCTCCGTGCTGCAGGGCGCAGTCCGTAAAACCGCCCGTGCAGGCGCCCACGTCCAAGACCTGGCAGCCTTCAAAATCCAAGCCAAAAGTCTCGATCCACCCAAGCAGCTTCTCTCCTCCCCTTCCCACGAATCGCTGGCCCGCTTCCACTTCGATCTCGATGTCCTCCTCGTACTTGGTACCGGCCTTGGTGAGTCGCTCCGTGCCGAGCCGTACCTTACCGGTCATGATCAAAGCCTTCGCTTCGCTGCGAGAGCTCGCAAACCCACGCTCCAAGACGATTTCGTCGAGTCTTTTCTTTTTAGACATAAGTTGGTAGGAGCGACCTTGGTCGCGATTTAGCTTGCCCCTCCCTCGCGACCAAGGTCGCTCCTACCGAAAAACGCCTTCGCTTCCTCCACGTCCTTGGCGATCTGACGTTTCAGTTCGTCGACACCCGCGAACTTCTGCTCCTGACGCAAAAACGCATGCCAAACCACCTTGAGGCGATGTCCGTAGTCGAAGGGGCATTTTTCCAGCAGGTAAGCTTCCAGCAGAGGCTTGTTCGTCATCTCTACCGTAGGACGCAGTCCAAAGTTGGCGACAGCCTTGTATTCATGCCCTAAGGACACGTCCGATACGCTCACTGCATAAACCCCGTAAGCGGGCTTGAGGTCGCCCTCGAAAGGAAGATTCAAGGTAGGCGCATCGATCGTCCGCCCCATTCGCTTCCCCTGCGTCACCGTGCCGATGCTGTAATAATGGTAGCCGAGAAGCTCATTCGCTTCGCAAAGGTTTCCGGTCGTCAGCAGATTCCTGATACGCGTACTGCTAACCCTTTCCGATCCGGAGTCCAGGCAGGGAACCGCGTTCACGTCTACACCCGTCGTCTCACCTTGACGTTGCAACTCGGTCATATCGCCGGTGCGTCCCTTGCCGAACCGCCAATTCTCGCCCGCGTGCACGGACGACAGCGACGGCACTTCCGACTTCAAGTGAGCGAGGAATTGCGCCGCCTCGATGGCTGCGAATTCACGGGTAAAAGGCTCTTCCACGATAAAGTCCAAGCCAAGCTTGGCCAACTCGAGACGCTTCAGCTCGGGGTTCAGAATCATGCGAGCCGGGTCGTCGGGGCGAAACAATCGGCTAGGATGGGGCCAAAACGTGAGGGCCCCGCAAACGCCGCCGCTGGCGCTGGCAGCTTTTTTCGCCGATTCGATGACCAACTGATGGCCACGATGAAGCCCATCGAACATGCCGATGGCGAGATGAACAGGACAGTCGGCAGCGTAATTCGCCGACTTTAACGTTTCGTACTGCAAGGTCCTGCCCATCTTCGTATTCAAAAGCTAGAGACGATTCTCGGGCATTGCCTCGTGAGCTGGAATCAGCTTTTTCTCGATCTCCGAGATTTCCATCTCCTTGAAGGTGTCGAGAGGCAGGGCTCGCGAGGTATCGAAATCGTTCGAGGCGTCGCGGCGCAGAGCCGTCAAGTGCGCGCCGCAACCGAGCTTTTCGCCGAAATCGTTGGCCAAGGTACGCACGTAGGTGCCCTTCGAGCAATCGAGCGTAAAGTCGATTTCGGGAAGATCGAAACGAGTGATCTCAAATTTGGATACGCGGATAAAGCGGGGTTCGCGCTCCACTTCCTGCCCTTTCCGAGCGAGCTTGTAGAGGCGCTGCCCCTTGATCTTAACGGCCGAGAACATCGGTGGCGTCTGGTACTGGTCGCCCACGAAATCGCTCATGGCGAACTGGGCCTTCAACTGAGTGAGGCCCTCCGGCAGCGGCTTGGTGACCGTGATCTCTCCGTCTGCGTCTTGGGTATTGGTCGACTCCCCAAGCTTGATCGTGCCGGAATAGGTCTTGTCCAAACTCATCAAGTATTGCGAGAGCTTCGTCGCCTTGCCCACGAGGATAATAAGAAGTCCAGTGGCCATCGGGTCCAAGGTTCCCGCGTGGCCGATTCGTTTCATTCTCAATTTCCGGCGCACCTGGTCCACCACATCGTGGGATGTCATCCCAGTGGGCTTGTCGATTAGCAAAACGCCTTCAAGATCTCTTTTCTGTTCCATTGTTCTAAACGTCTATCCCCTGCTCTACTTCCGCAAGGCGCTGCTCGATGGCAGCGAAAACTCTGGGTTGAATCTCGTCCAAGGACGCGTCCGTGCTGAACGCAGCGGCGCAGGCGTGTCCGCCTCCACCGAATTGACGAGCCAGCTTGTCCACGCGATACGCGGCAGACTCGGCGCGGAAACTTCCCTTCACGGTCGACTTTTTCTCTTCGAAGTAGACGCCAATCTTGACGCCCTCAATCGAACGGGTGAAGTCCACGAATCCCTCCGTGTGCTCGTACTTGGCCCCTGTATCCAAAAAGTCCTTATGCAGCACATAGCCCGTTCCCAGTTTCCCGTCGCAACGGGTCGTCAAGGTGGCGAGGAAACGCTGCAACAATTCCAAACGGCACATGGGCTCGTTCTCGTAAAGCGATTGAGCGGTGGTTACCGGACGAGCTCCGCAATCCACCAAGCGGGCGCTCAGTTCGAAGACGCGGCTCGTAGTTGCCGCATAAGAGTAGCGGCCGGTATCGGTCATGATACCCGTGAGCAGGCACTGGGCCGTCAGCGGATCGACATCCCAACCGAAATCGAAAGCGAGCCCCGCGATGATTTCGCAGGTCGCCGCGCTGGTCGGCTCCACCAAATTGAAATGAGCGAAATTTGTATTCGAAATGTGGTGATCAATATTGCCGAGATAATTGCTCCCCTCGATCAGCTTGCTCGATTTCGGTCCGATCCGACCTTCGTCCGCGCAATCGACGAAGAGCAGCGAGCTACCGTCCAACGCTTCGGCGCTGAATTTTTCGATACCGGTTTCCTCCATGAGGAATGAAAGCGCGTCTGGCACGGGGTCAGCGTTGTAGGCCACCGCATCTACCCCTTCCGAACGCAGCAACCTGACCAACCCCAACTGGGCGCCGATACAGTCACCGTCTGGACGGGCATGACCGAGAACCAAGACCCTGTCGTTCGCGATGCTGGCGAAGAGTTCGCTGAAGCGCTCGGCCAACTGCGGGAAATAGCTCATGCGTCTGGCTTCGAGGAATCCTCGGACTTGCTCGTCTCGCTCTCGGGCTCGACTAGCTCGTCAATCAACTCGTTCACCATGGCTGCCGCCCTGTTCTTCTCGTCGAAGGCAAAGGTCAAGGCCGGCAGAAACTTGAGCACAATGCGCTTGCCCAGCTCGCGTCGGAACATGGAACTGTTCTTGGCGAAGAACTGCTGGGCCTTCTTGCGGGTGAAGCCGTTTGCTTCGATCACGGAATAGAAGACGAGCGCGTTCTTGTTGTCCGGCGAGACGTCGACTTCCGTGATGGTGATCAGTACGGCGCTAGTCTTGAAACGAGTGTGCAGGATGTCGCTGATCTCGCGTTTGACCAACTCGCCGACTCTAACTTTTCGATTGCTCATGATCTGGAAACGGTAGGAGCGACCCCGGTCGCGAAACAGCTTTTTTGTGGAAAACAGTCTTCGCGACCCAGGTCGCTCCTACACTCGTTAAACTGTAGCTTATAGCGCGGCGCGAACCTCGTGCACTTCGTAGATCTCGATGGTGTCCCCCGCCTTGTAGTCGTTGAACTTCTCGATCTGGATACCGCACTCCGTACCGGCGCGAACCTCCTTCACGTCGTCCTTCACGCGGCGCAGGGTCTGAACCTTGCTGTCGTGCATGACCTTGTTGCGGCGCAGGACGCGAGCGTTGGCTCCGTGAGAAACGCGACCTTCCGTAACCAAACAACCGGCCACGAAGCCCTTGGCGATCGGGAACACGGCGCGAACTTCCGCGGCGCCGATCTTGTTCTCGCGGAACTCCGGATCGAGCATTTCGATCATGTCCTCGCGAACGCGGTCCACCAGCTCGTAGATTATCTGGAAGGCGGAAATCTTAACCGCCTTGTTCTTGGCCACTGCCTGCACCCCGTTGTCGGAACGAACATTGAAGCCGATGACTTCCGCGTCGCCCGCGGCGGCCTTCTCCACGTCGCTCTTGCTGATGACGCCAACCCCCTTGCCGATGATCTCGAGAGCGACCTTTTCGCTTTCGATCGCGTTGAGGGCCTGGCAGATCGCTTCCAGAGAACCGAAGGCGTCCGCCTTCACGATCAGGCGAAGCGTCTTCTTCTGCGTCTTGGCGATCGCTGCAAAGAGCTTTTCCTGCGGAGTCATGCCAGCCGTTGCCTCGTCTTCCATGGCAGCCAGCTCGGCCTTGATCTCGATCTCGTTCTCCGCGGCTTTGGACTTGGCCACCTTCTCGTTCTTCACCGTCTCGTATTGGTCGCCGCAATCTGGAGTGCTGGACCAACCGATAACGCGAACGGGAGTGGATGGCGGAGCGACTTTCACCTGCTTGCCGTTCTCGTCGAGCATAGCCTTCACTTTCGTTGAGGCAGCTCCACAAACGAGCGCGTCACCCACCTTGAGAGTACCTGCTTGCACGATGATGGTAGCAGTTGGACCGCGTCCCACTTCCACTGAAGCTTCGATGACAATACCGGTCGAGGGCTTCTTTGGGTTGGCTTGCAATTCGAGAACTTCAGCTTGGAGCAGAATCATGTCCAAGAGCTCCTCGACGCCGGTTCCCTTGATGGCGGAACACTCTACGCAAATTGTTTGACCGCCCCAATCTTCGGAGGCGATGCCGCGTTCCTGCATCTGCTGCTTCACCTTGTCCACGTTGGCTCCCTTCGTATCGATCTTGTTGATCGCCACGATCGGCTGCACGCCGGACTTTTGGATGAACTTGAGAGCTTCGTCGGTCTGTGGTTTGAAACCGTCGTCCGCCGCAACCACTAGGATAGCGATGTCCGTTACGTCCGCGCCGCGGGCACGCATGGAGTTGAACGCCTCGTGGCCGGGAGTGTCGAGGAAGGTAATCTTGTGATCGTTGTGCTCGATCTGGTAGGCCCCGATGTGCTGGGTGATGCCGCCCGCTTCGCCCTTGGTGACGTTGGCCTTGCGGATGTAGTCGAGCAAGGAGGTCTTACCATGGTCGACGTGACCCATGATACAAACGACTGGCGGACGGTGCTCGAGCTGCTCTGCTTCGTCGACCGGAGCGGCAGCCTGCTTCTTCTTGGCCTTGTTTCCTTCACCACGGTGGCGGATCTCCAGGAGGAAACCGTGCTTCGCGGCCAAAGTGCTGGCAACGTCCTCTTCGAGGCTCTGGTTAACAGAGGCGAAGATACCCATTTCCATCAGTTCGGAGATGAGCTTGAAAGGCTTCACGCCAATTTCCTTGGCGAAGTCGCGCACCACGATAGGCGGCTTCAAGGTGATTTGCTTGATCTCGTCCGGGTCTCCGGCATCGGCAGCCTTCTCGGGCTTGGCCTCGGATGGAGGAGCGACCGCGCCGGGGGCTGCCGGCGTAGGCGGCTTGGGCGGGCCTCCTAGGCTCGGCGGAGCGGGAGGCGCTGGCGGGGCCTTGGGAGCAGACGCCGCAGGAGGAGCGACAGGCGCAGGAGCCTTTACGGGAACCGGAGCCTTGACAGGCGGCGGCGACGGAGGCGTAGCCGAGGGCGCGGGACGTACTCCCGGGTTTGCCGCAGGAGGAGGAGCCACAGGGGCCGGTTTCTTGGCGGATGGGGGAGCGACCGGAGCTGGACCGGACGGCGGAGCCATACGGGGCGGAGCCGCGGGCGACGGTGGAGCGACGGGCTTGGGAGCCGGAGGCGCGGGAGGCGCGACAGGCTTGGGAGCGGCAGCCGCTTCGGCAGCTTTCTTCGCTTCTTCCTTCTCGCGAGCGATGTCCTCTGGACTACGCACGAAGGACGCGAGGTCCGGCGCCGATGGAGGCTCTGGAGCCTTGGGCTCTTCCGCCTCGGGTTCCGAAGCACCTTGGTCTGAATCGCTTTCGCTTGCAGAGGTTTGGTTTGCGAACTCCTCGCGGAGGGATTCGGCGGAGATGTTGTCGACCGTACTGGACGCGCTCTTAACTTCGAAGCCGCGCTCGCGCAGCAACTCGATAAGCTCGGCGTTCTCCATACCGATTTCTTTGGACAACTGGTAAATTCTAACGCTCATGCAGGGAAATGTGTGTCGCTATATAAAATAAGAAGTAAACGATGGTGGCCTTGTAGGGGGGAAGTGCCGGTTAAGATGAGATGTTCTGCGACTGGAGGAACTGAGTCACCTTAGCGAGGATGTCTGCCGCCTCTTCAGCGGAGAATCCCATTTCAACCAAGTCTTCGTCCTCGACGTCAAGGAAGAGCTCGGGGCTGATGAGACCGTTGTTGACCAAACGCTCCGCGGTGGCGGCGTCGATCCCTTCGATCTGGTTGAGGCCTTGGGCAGCTTCCGCTTGCTTAGTCTCCATGGAGACCTCCTTGACCTCTTCCTTCATGATATCGATCTTCCAGCCAACCAGCTTGGAAGTCAGGCGGGCGTTCTGCCCCTTGCGCCCAATGGCGATCGCGAGATCGTCCTCGGACACTTCGATGGTGATGCGGCGGTTGCGCTCGTCCATGTGGACGGCACGCGGAATTGCCGGCTTGAGAGCTTCCAAGGCCATCTCCTTCGGATCTTCGAAGTAGCGGATGATGTCGATCTTCTCGCCGCCGAGCTCGCGAACGATGCTCTTCACGCGAGCGCCGCGAGCGCCCACGCAAGCGCCCACTGGATCGACCTTAGGATCATCCGAAGTCACGGCGATCTTGGTGCGGTAACCAGGCTCGCGGGAGTAGGCTTCGATCTTTACCGTTCCGTCCGCGATCTCTGTCACTTCGAGTTCGAAGAGACGAAGCACGAACTTCGGGTTGGAGCGAGTAAGGATGAGCTCGGGACCGCGATTGGTCGCTTCTATCTTTAGAAGGAAGCAGCGGATGCGCTCGCCGGGAGAGTAGTCTTCGCCGGGAACCTGGTCGCGGGAAGGCATCATGGCTTCGGCCTTGCCGAGATCTACGATCAAGTCGCCGCGCTCGCGGCGGCGGACGATGCCGCTCACGATGTCGCCGACCTGATCCTTGAAGTCGTCGTAGATACGCTCCTTCTCGAACTGGCGCAGGCGTTGCATGATGGCTTGGCGAGCCGTCTGAGCCGCGATTCGTCCAAGGTAGGCAGGATCGATCTCCTTTTCGAAAACGTCACCAATATTCAGCTCGTCGTCGATCTGACGCGCTTTCTCCAGAGAGATTTCCGTCTTCGGGTCGCTTACGGAATCAACCACGTTGAGCAGGGCCCAAGCGTGCATCTTGCCATGACGTGGGTCGATGGTGATCTTGAGCTCCTGGCCAGCGTTCACGCCCTTGGCTGCGGCGTTTTTGATCGCCGTAATAATGGCGGAGATCATGTCCTCACGACCGATCCCCTTCTCTTTTTCCATGTACTCAAGGACTGAAAGAATTTCGCTGCTCATCTTGGAAGTTGGTGCTTACTTGAAAAAAAAAGCGGGTCGACGACCCACTTTCAAAAAATAATTGAAATTGTGAAGCGGGCACTAAATTTCCCGCCATTGAGAAAGTCAAGCGTGTGCTTGGAAGCGGCCGTCCCCTTTCTCGCCTCTATTAGAGAGCGTTTTCGCCCCCAGAACCCCCTGCAGCCAACCATTGCCCATGGGAGTCTGCCCGCGATCCAAAACCTGCAGCAGACGCAAGGCCTCCACGCAGGAGGCCGGACCATTTCCGGCGTTCCAATGAAACCACAAGGCGAAGCCGTCCCAGGCTCTCCGCGCCGATAACAAGGGGAAAAGCGCGTCGCACAGCAGGGTATCCGCCTTCTGTCCACCAATCTTCTCCCTGAGGATCTCCTCGCCCACCCGCTTCCGAGCCGCGGCAACCCCCAAGCGCTGGCGCTGGGCCAGGCTTCCCCAGCTCGGGTCCTCGGGAGAGAGGGCATGGCTTTCCAGCTCCGTAACCAAACCCGCCAGCCGCTCCGGCCAATCCGCAGCCGACGCTACCCACTGCAAGTATTGCTGCAGCCGCAGACGCGGTTGGTTGGCAGGTCGGCAACCGCTGAAGCGCCAGCGCTCAGCTCCTACTTCCATGAGCGCGTCGACCGATAGCCTTCCACTGGCAAAGTCCTGCAGCCCATGACGTTCCGCGATCATCAGCATCGGCACCCGATTGCGGGCAAAGCCCATCACTTCCAACGCGCTCTGGTGGCAAGCGCCCTCCCACCCTAGGCTCTCGATCCGCTGGGCGGCGTAGTGGACCTTCATTTTCCAGCGGCGCAATGCCAGCTCCACCAGCCGTCGCTTTCTCTCCGCAAGGGATAAGTTGAGCAAGGTTCCAACCTCTGGTCGCAAGTCCACGCCCGTGGAGGCAATCAAGGAATCCTCCCCGGCATATTCCTCCAAGGAATACCAAAGCAGAGGCAACAGGGCCACGGTGGCCAAAGCCTTGCCGGAGACCGTTCGCGACACCTCGGAGCCCGTTCCCGGAGTGTAATAAAGCACGTGCAGCACGACCCGATCGAAGGCAGGGTCGCTCTCGTGGCCATGGGCTTTCCAATCCGCCTGCGAGAAATGCACTTCCACGTCTCCGCTCACCTCAACTCCGTCGACGAGCAAGACCGCGTCCCTGAAGTCCGGCCCCTCCAGTCGATTCCAGGTGCCTGGGTGCTCAACTTTCACGCTACGCCCCTCTTGATCCCTCAGCCGAGTGGCGTCGAATGCCTGCTCCAGCCAGATCTTTTGCAAGACCAGCTCGCTCACTTGATACGGCCCATAGGGGCCGTGGAATTCCTCCACGGATAAGGGGTAGATGGTGTGGGTCATGGGTAACAGAAGAGTTGGAGCCTGAAAGCCTAAGGCAGAATCGCCCGCGACCAAGCTTTTCTTTGCACCAAGGGACTTCCCGGGAGCCCCCTAGCGGACACGCTAAGCAAAGTAGCCTTGATGCGATGCTGCGGCCCGCAGCTTGCGGAACGGCGCAACGCCCTCCCCCTTCATACAGCACTGCGCAAGCGCGAAGCTCCGAATCCTACAAAACATTGACGCAGCAGCCTCTTTCACTGCAAATCCCAGCTAATGTCCCCTCACAACGATCCAGACTGGGAAGTCGTCGACGAACTCCCAGGAGAAAAGAAGCCTTCCTCCCAGCCGGGGCGCCTTGTCACTTTCCTGAAAAGCAAGACCCTCTGGATCGGACTGCTCGCCGGAGCCGCTCTGGTAATCCTCGTACCAGTCTTCCGCGTCATGCTGCAAAACCTCGTTCGAGCCTGGTGGATCTGGGTCGGCCTTGCCCTTTACTGGATCTGGCGGCGCATGAAGAAAAACGCTGCCGCCGCTCAGAGGCGGCGCTAGCGAGCCGGGAAAATCGGCGCCCTGCCGCAAATCGAGCGGAAAACGAGGAGTTCGCTCCCGCAAATCGGGTGCCGCACATAAAAAAGACGCCTTCCCCTGAAGACGTCCTCGCTTTTGAAGTACAACTGGCGACAAGCCTAGTGGCTGTGCCCGTGCTCTCCATGCTCGTGCCCATGTCCGTTCGAATCTTCCTCGCCATGGCATGCGCACGCATACTCCTTGTATTCGCAAGATGGACACGAGGACATGCTCAATTGGAAACGCTCCCGGTGCGTTTTTTCTCCGTAGTCCTGCTGAAACTGCATCACCACTGGAATAGGCTTGTCCAAGGGCAGCTTCTCCTCGGACACGAGGGAGTCTCCGTCCTTCTTGAAACTCAATCGGATCGGATCCATGCGGTTCCCGCCAACAAGCGTAACAAGCTGCTTGCCGGGCGGAAGAACAGCACCTTCATCGCTGAGAAACGTGACCTTTACCAGCCCGTCATCTCCTACAAAGACTTCAGCATGCGGTTCGATTCCGGTTACGATACGGCCTCCATTCGGGGCTTTCCATTCATGTTCGTGGTGCTGGGCGTTGGAGACGCTGAGCCCAAGGGTCGCAATAGCCGCAACGGCGATAAGGAGCTTAATGTTGTTTTTCATAGTTATGTGCTTGTTAAATGAATACATGATGAGATTTAAATTCACTCGGATGCTGCAGCCTTGAGACGGAGCGACTTTTCCGCAGCCCCGCGGCAAAAGTTCAAAAACAAGGCTGGGGTCACGCCTAAGCCCAAGAGGGTCGAGCTGACCAAGCCTCCTACGATTACGACCGCGACCGGATTCAGGATTTCCTTGCCCGGTTCGTTCGACGCCAGCACCAAAGGAACCAAAGCCAGCCCCGCTGATATGGCTGTCATTAGAATGGGTATCAATCGCTCGAGCGTTCCTCGTACCACCATCTTTCGCGAAAACGTCTCTCCTTCGTTCCTCATCAGATGCAAGTAGTGCGATATTAGCATGATATTGTTCCGCGCCGCAATGCCCGCAACCGCAATGAATCCCACCAAGGTCGCAATGCTGATGTTGTTGAGCGTGTAGCGAGTGTAGAGCACGCTGCCGATGAGAGAAATCGGTACGATGGTAAGCACCAGCACCACGAAGCCCATTCCCTTGAAATAGCTGAACAGCAAGAAGCTGATCACTAGAAGCACGATGGCCGAAGTGATAAGAATCATCCTCCGGGCCTCCTGCTGAGCTTGGTATTCGCCCTCGAAACGGATTTCATAGCCGGTAGGCACTTCAATCTCCTCGCCTACTCGGGCCTGCAGCGCTTCGACCACCGCGTTCAAATCGTCCACCGTCGGGTTTATGGATACCACAAAACGCCGTAGCGTGTTTTCCCGTAAAATTGCATTCGGACCGGATGCTTGCCGGATGTCCGCAACGTAGCTCAGGGGAATCCGCTGCCCGCTCTTGGTGTCGATGTAGAGGCTTGCCAGGCGATCGGGCGACTCCCGCCACTCCAAGGGCAAACGCACCACCAAGTCGTACACGCGCTGCCCTTCGTAGATTTCGGCCACCGCGTCTCCTCCCATCAAGGCGGCGAGTTGCTGGTTCAACTCGCCCGGAGTCACCCCGTAGGCCAAGGCTCGCTTGCGGTCGACCTCGATCCTGAGTTGCGGAATGGGAGCTTGCTGTTCAATTCGCGCCTCCTCGAGTCCCGGAATGCTACGAGCGATATTCGCAATTTCCGTCCCTAGGCGTCGCAACTCCCCCAGATCCGGTCCATAGACCTTGACCGCGACCTTGGCAGAGACACCGCTAAGCATGTGCCCCACCCGATCCGCAAGCGGGCCGCTCATCGCGCTGAAGGTCCCAGGCAGCCCTCGCATCGTCGTTCGCAATTCCTCGACGACCTCTTCGCGCGGTCGACCAAACGCTTCACGAAATTCCACGTCGAACTCCACCGTGGAAACCGGAACCACATGGTCTCCCCGTTCCGCGCGCCCCACGCGATAGCCCACGGTCTTCACCTCGGGAACCTGCAACAGCAGATCCTGGGCAGTCCTTGCCAACTCCGTCGTTTGCTTGAGCGAGGTTCCCGGCGCCGTAGTCGTCGCGATCAAAACGGTAGGCTCCCGAAAAGGCGGGAGAAAACTGCCTCCCATTTGCAAGAAGGAAGCGTAAGCGAGATAAAGCAAACCACCGGTCAGCAATAAAACGAGAAAAGGCTGGCTGAGCGAAAAGCGAAGCCACGTGTATTCAAAAACAAACTTCAAACCTCTCGCTACCGGACCGTCGCCGTGAACGCCGCCCGGTTTCGGCTTGAGAAGGAAGGAGCACAGGACGGGGATAACCGTGAGGGACACCACGAAGGATGCGGCCATGCTCACCATAGTCGCCACCGCAATGGGCGAGAACAAGCGACCTTCCAATCCGCTCAACGAAAGCAGGGGCAGGAATACTAAGATAATCAAAACCGTCGCATAAAGTATCGATGAGCGAACCTCCGCCGAAGCTCGGGCAATCACTTCCAGACGCGACAAAGGGTTTTGCTTGCGCGCATTTTCCCGCAGGCGCCGAAACACGTTTTCCACATCTACGATCGCGTCATCCACCACCATGCCGATTGCAACAGCCAAACCACCTAAGGTCATGGAATTCACACTAAGTCCCCAAATATCGAATACAATTACAGTAATGCCAAGCGACAAGGGTATCGCTGTCAAAGTAATCAAGGTGATACGAATGTTCAACAAAAACAGGAACAGAACGACCGCTACCATGATAGCTCCATCCCGCAAAGCCTCCTCCAGATTGCCAATGGATAAATCGATAAAATCCGACTGTCGGTATACCGTAACCAAACGCACTCCCTCCGGCAGCGTTTCCCGCAAGCCAGCCATAGCCGCCTCAACCTGATCCGTAAGAGCTAAGGTATCGAAACCGGGAGACTTAGTGACGCTGAGGATAACCCCAGGGTATCCCATTTCTGGAGCCGTTGGATCAAGTTCCCCCTCATCGTCCAACTTCGTGCCAAGGCCGGCATCGCCGCGCATCGGTTCCGTATCCCAAACGACGTTCGCCACATCCCGCAGGCGAATAGGTCGATCGTTCTCGTAGCTCACAACCGTGTCCCCTATCTCATCGAGCTCGGTGGTCATAGCCAGATTCCGCACCATGATCTCTTGAGCCGACTCCGTCAGAAAACCGCCCGTCGAATTTCGTACCGCATTTCCGGCAGCCTCGTGTATTTGCTCGAAACTTACACCTAAAGCCAACATTCGATCCGGCAACGGCTGCACCTGCACTTGCTTGACTCCGCCCCCCATGGCCAGCACTTCGGCAATGCCGGGCAAGGACTGCAGCCGACGGGCAACCGTCCAATCCGCCAGACTGCGCAGCTCCCGCGGATCGGTTTGCCCAGTCGGATCGAACATGCCAACCAACATGATGTTGCCCATCAAGGATGCCACCGGAGTCATGTAAGGCGTCACGCCCTCCGGCAGCGACTCCGTCACCCCCGTTATCCGCTCCTGCACGAACTGGCGCGCTTGATAGATGTCGGTGCCCCAGTCGAATTCCACGAAGACGAGGGACAGGCCCACGTCGTTGACAGAGCGCAGACGAGAAACCCCAGTCACTCCCATCAAAGCGTTCTCGAGCGGAATGGTAACAAGCGTTTCCACCTCTTCGGGGGCGAAGCCGGGCGACTCGGTGAGCAGCGTCACCGTCGGCTTGGTCAGGTCCGGCAGCACTTCCACCGGCAGCTCGCGGGCAGTTTTGACTCCCCAAACCATCACCACCAAAGCAAAGGCAATGACCAAGGATCGCTGCGCGAGCGAAAAGCGTATCAATGTATTCAACATGGCAACTACCCCTTACCTGGCTTGGAACGACCAAGGAGCCGTTGCCCTAAAAACGCGCAGAGAACAGTCATCCCAATCGCGTAGAACAACAGCCACCTGCCCACTTCTCCATGGTGCTCATGACCGTGAGCGCCAGCCTTCTCCCCTTGACGAGCCGGCCTTTGTTCTGGCGTCATTTCGGAGCCATCTTCGTTGTGCTCGTGGCCATGGGCCGCATCCAGAGCCTCCTTGAGCGAGATGCCGCTGCCCCCGCCCGCGAAAGCGAGCGAATAGGAACCTCGCGTCACCACCTCGTCCCCCGGAAACAAGCCGGCAAGCACCTCCACGAAACGGTCGTTCTGCTCTCCCAAGACGACGGGAGCTCTCACGAAGGCATTGGGCAGCTCGAAATCCCTGACAAAGACAACCCGACCGGAGGGGTCTCCCTGAACCGATTCCCGGGGGATCGTCATCACATTGTTCCGTTTTTCCAATACAATGGAAAACTCCGCTCGCATTCCTGGCTTCAGGTTCCCCTCAGGATTCTCCAAAACGAATATCCCTTCCACCGCTCCCGCTTGGCGATCGGCATCTACGCCAAAGCGATACAAGGTGGCCTCAATCAGCTCGCCCCCGAGGGCCGGGACGCGAATATGGGCCAGGGAACCCAGCTCTACTTGAGCGGCCTCCTGCTCGGGAATCTTCGCTACCGCCCACATACGAGAACGGTCCGATATGTCGAGCAGCTCGCTGTCTGGCTCCACTGGCTGGCCAAGCCTCACGTGGGAATTCACCACCAGACCTGCTTGAGGAGCTTTCAGCTCGATCGTCGGCGGCGGATTGCCCAACTGGCGACTTTCGACCTTGGCCAGTATCTGCCCTTCGGAAACAGAGTCTCCTTCGAAGACGCTCAGGCTCACGATCCGCCCGGGAATTCGGCTGGACAACACCGAGCGAGAGGAAGGGATCTCCTCGATTCGCCCAATGGCGAACACCGTGCTCTCAAAGTCCCGTTCGACAGCTTCGACGGTTTCAATACCTAGGTTACGAACGCCAGTTGCGTCCAAGATTATCAAGTTCGAATCCCCCGCTGCAGCTCCCAATTGCTGGGCCAGAATGCAGGAGATCCCGATCAATGCGCTAAACTTCATTCTCTATAAAATACTAAAGGTTCTTGGCAACGGCCGCTCGCCACTCCGCGAGGGCTTGTTCGTAGTCCCGCACCATTCGCAAATGGGCGGACTGGATTTTGAGACCTTGACCTTGAGACTGAAAAACTTCGTTCAGGCTCACCTGCCCAGCTCCGTAGGCTTCCGCCATTTCTTTTAGGTTTATCTCCACCAAAGCGGTGATCTTCTCCTGGAATTCCCGGGATTGATGGTACAGGTGAGCAGCCTCTTCCCGAGAGGCTCGGGCCTTGCTCCTGAGCTCCAGGGAAACGGCATCGCGAAGTTCTTCCATCTGCCGGCGAGCGAGCACGCTTTCCTTGAGGGAGCTCTCGTTACGCCGCTTCATGGGCAAGGGAATCGACACGCTCAGACCTAAAAAACGCTCCGTACCAATCCCCATAGGCTGGTCAACCGAGCGCTCTTGCTCAAGCCCGAGCCCCAAGGAAACGTCCTCCCATCGGTTGGCCAAAGCGAGCGATTCGCGCTTGTCAGCGATCTCCAACATCAAGCTACGCATTTGATATTCCGGATGAGTATCCAGGTCTTCAATACCAAAATCACTAAACAAAGGCTTGCTGCTTCCCAAATCAAGACGATGCGAAAGGTGAATCGTCTCCCCCACCTCGTAGCCAATCAAGGCTCTCAAGCGATCGATCAGCTTCTTACGGTCAGTCTCCAAGTGCTCGATCTCCTGCTCGAGAATATAGAGCTCTATCCTGACTTGATTGGCCTCGATGGGAGAAGCTTCCGCCGTCTTGATTCGTGACTGCACGAAATCCGCGAATTCCTTGTCGTTCTCCACCAGGGATCGACGCAGGCTTAACTCAGTGTCGAGATAGGCGATCTCGTTGCACAACAACTCGACCTCCCGCACCAGCAATCGCTCTTGGTTTCGCACCTCCGCCTTGGCTAGCTCGATCTCGACGTCAGCAATATCCTTCAAAATGGAAAGTCGCCTCGTTAGCGGAAAGCGTTGCTTCAAGGCAATGCCCACCGACGACTGCCCCTCGTCCTCGAAAAAGGCATCAGTCGCGAAGTCAAACATCAGCTCGGGGCTCGACCTGAGCCCTGCCCCGCTTCGCCTCGCCTCCGCTTGCTCGATTAGAGTGCGGGCTGCCTGCAAGCTTTTGCTACCTTGCAAGGCGATACGCACGACTTCAGACCGGGAAAGGCCTGGCTCCGCTTTGGCTTGCCCCGACAACGAGGCGTGAATCGATAAAATGAATACGAATAATACAGTGAATAAAGAAAATCTGGACATAGGAAACTCCTGTTGACGTTAGCGAAAACGCTGCTGCAAAAAGCAGCCCATCACCTTCGGACGACAAAGCCCCAAGGAAACGCTAAACAACAGGAGTAATCAGATTCTCAATACAGTACGCTTAAGCTGTAAGCGAGTAAGCGACTCGCTGCACGGCGGAGCTCTGCTAGCAGGCAAGAGAGAAGCCGACGCGACGCTGTAGTGCTCGTCCAAATCGAATCCCGCGAACTCGACTGAAACAACCGTTGGAGCTGAAATGCGATCTTGGCCGGAGCTGCGCTGCAGGTCCTTCAAGTCGTCGCCGCCGATCTCCACATCGATACAAGTATCGCAGCAATCCTGAACCGAAGGATCGAGAAGCAGGATCGAATCGTGATCGTGACAAGTCTTCTCCGCCACCTCAAAGGCATGCTCGCCACGGGAAACCAAGTGGGAATCACCCGATGCATGCTCGCAAAACAAGACGCTGCCCGAGTACCCCATCGCTATGTTCAGAGCGAGGGCGAAAAGGCTAAGCATGCAAGCGATTCGATTCATACCGGATATAAGAACGGCAAATCAGACGCAGCGATTCAGCAAAAGTTCAAGCGTTTTGCGCAAACTCGCCCCCGATTTGCCTTATCGACAAGCACTTGCGAAAGCGCAGCGCAATCCGTTTGCAAAAAGGCCAAAGCGATTTCCGGCTCGCCGAACGCTTCCGAAATAATCCGCCTACTCGAAAAGTGGAAACGGCCCCACTCGTTCGCTCTCCCGCTCAAGCAAGTAAATCGCCCGTTCCAAGGATTCTTCCGAAAAGCGAAAGTCCGGCCACGTAACGGCAAAGAGCGGCGTCAAGGGCGAAGGCTCTCCCAACCACGTCGCCCACGCCACGATGGCATCCTCCGACTCGCCGAGGTTCATGGCAAAACGCTGCTTCTTGATCTTCCGCAACTCCTCCAAGTAGTCCTCCCCCATTCCCTCCGGTATCAGGTCAGGGCGTACCCCCAACAAGAGTTTGCCCATTGCCATCTTCTCGATTGCGAAGCGTCTCCCCACCGGTGGTGTCACCCGCACGCGGCAATCCGGCTCCTCGCAATGTATGTGCATGAACTCGCGCCCGGACAAGCGTCCCATGGTCGTCATCTCGCCCAAGTCGTCCGTGATCCGCCGCATCATAGGAGCATATCGATCCCGCAACATCTGATCCGGGTCCGCCTTGCGCCATTCGCGAAAAGCCTGGGTCACCATGTAGCGTCGATCCTCTCCGCGAGCCACCAATCCATAATGGATCAAGCTGTCCAGCAAACGAAGCAAACTGGTGCGCGGCAATGCCATAGCACCCACCAGGTCTTGAATACCCAAACCCTGGCGCTCCGCAGAAAGCAGAGACAATAAATCCAAGCCTTTGAAAAGAGATGTCGCGAGCTGGCGTGTTTCTTTTGACATAACACGAATGAAGACTCTTACTCGTCCGCATTTCAAACACATTTGTCCATTATGTTGACTCAAAAAATCGAAGACCAGATCCGCGAAAGCGGTATCATAGCTGTAATCGCCATCGAGGACGCGGCTGACGCGGTCCCCATGGCGCAAGCGCTGCAACGCGGCGGCATCACTGCGATCGAGCTCACCCTGCGCACCCCCGCAGCCCTCGACGCCATTCGCGCCATTCGCGAAGGCGTCCCAGACATCCTTCTTGGAGCTGGCACCATTCTCACCACCGAGCAAGTCGACGCCGCCCTCGCGGCCGGCGCCCAGTTCGGAGTCGCCCCGGGTCTGAACAGCCGCATCATCGAGTACGCCGACAAAGTTGGACTACCCTTCGCTCCCGGCGTCATGACGCCAAGCGACATCGAACGAGCCCTGGAGCTTGGCTGCAAGACCATGAAGCTCTTTCCCTCCGAGTCGATCGGCGGCATGAAAACCCTGTCTACCATGGCCGCGCCTTACAAGCACCTCGGCATCGGCTTCATCCCGCTGGGCGGACTCAACGAAGGCAATATGGCATCCTACCTGTCCTCGCCTCTCGTAGCGGCAATCGGCGGCTCCTGGCTGGCCAAGACCGACCGCATTTCCGCAAAGGACTGGGACGGCATCGAAGCGACAGCCGCAGCTGCCGTTAAAATCGCCGCCGAGGCCAAAGCCTAGCGGAACCCGTGAAAGCTTTCGAGGTCGCAGACGCGCCTCACCCCTTTCTCAGTAAGCGATAATTGAGTGATTAACGATTGAAACGCCCCAGCCATAAAGCGGTGGGGCGTTTTCGTTTTGCAAGCTGTCGCTGATTTCGCAAGACAGGCCTTGCAATCCCCGCAGCGAACCCTTTGATCCCGAATCTTTCAATGTCGGAGAAGTGCCAGAGTGGTCGATACCGAGGAGCGTAGCGACGACAGCGCGAAGCGCCATGGGACTGCCAGTCAGGCCTTGCAATTGCAGGTATCCGACGTTTGATGACCAATTTTTATGTCGGAGAAGTGCCAGAGTGGTCGAATGGGACTGACTCGAAATCAGTTGTGGGGGTAACTCCACCGGGGGTTCGAATCCCTCCTTCTCCGCCATGAAACCCATTCCAGCCCGAGAGTCGCAAAACGCCTCCACACAGTGAAGGAGGGATGAGAACCTCAAGGGGTTCGACGAAAGGAGCGAAGCGACTGGAGATGGGGCATGCGAAGCATGAGTCCGCAGGACCTGAA
>NZ_JACYFG010000023.1 GCF_014803405.1 Pelagicoccus enzymogenes | reverse complement strand
CGTTCTACAAAAAAAATGAAAAGATCATTGCTTATCACTATCGTCATACTTGGCGTGATCTCTTCAGCTTGGGCAGTAATCAAACTCAACACTCCAGAAGAATGGAAATGCCTCGAATCGGAACTAAAAAGCGAAGCATTCCCTCACACATACCAAGAGCCCAGCCTGTTCGACAACATCGTACAGAATGACGGAAAAGTCATCACCCACTACGATCTAAAGACAAAAGAAGAATACCAACGACTGCTAAAAAAGGATTTAATATATGGATACTATGTGAACTGTCGGCTACACGAAAATGGAACAATTGATTACGAAAAGATATTCTACCTCCATGGGAAAGAATTCGTTTTAGGAAAAGGAACGATAAAAAATATTAGGTAGAACAAGTCGCTCCAGGCAACTGCGGCAAACGCTCGCCTCTTTCATTACGAACCCATGAAAACCAACCACCCCAGTAATCCAAACGATAGTTTAGGCCTTGTCGCCTGAGCTCTGCGTTGGGCAAAAATAGAAAATGAAGATCAAAGAGCTACTTCTGCTGATAGCGACATTCTGCATTGTCCCAAGCCTTCAGGTCACTCCAGCATTAGTTACGATGTTCGCTATCGATTCATTCGCACTGGTCACCATTCTTTTAGGCATCTACTCATTCGCATCCGGCTTTCTCACTATGATCGTTGCAGTGGCAGTAACCAAAGAAAGAACAAAGAAAAAACTTCTATACCTATTTGGATGCACGATCGGATCGTGGATCGCGATCTACATAATCGTTGATTGGATTAGAAACTGGGGCACCGTTGCTGAATCAGTTTGGTTCCTTTCCGCAATCATCGGATCCTCTATCGTACTGGCTCACAATTTTAAGGAAATCAACAAGCCCAACCAGGCAGTTCAGGCAACGAGCGCAAGCGCTCGTCGCCTGACTTAGACGTTCGAAGAATATATGAGTTCAGCTGACCCCAGTTTCTTTTACCAAGTTATCGCCAACCCAGCTTTTTCCCTTCTGACTGGATGCATTGGATTCTTCTTCGGACACCGAATTGCTCTTTCACGAGACAAAAGAAAGGAATACAACGAGATCGCAGATAGAATCTACCTCGCACTCTGCAAAGAGAAAGAAAGACTCGAAGCACCAATCAGTGGACCGAATGAGGATGACTTTCGGCTCTTCAGCAGACATCTGAGCTTATTGGAACGAAAGGACTATGAGAAGAACTATGATTCATACCTTTCGACTAAAAGAGGCGGAAACACCTATATCGACGAATTTGGCCAACAATTCTATTTAAACGAAGTGCTAGTAAAGAACGCTATCGATAAGCTGATTGAAAATGTTAAGAGAAAATAGTTCGAACAAGACGCTCGATACAACTCGGGCCAAACGCCCGAGTTGTGGATGCAGCAAGGACGATACTCACCCTACTCCTTTACCTCGGCTTTCGAGCCCTCGCGTATCAGCTTAGCGTTATGTGAGAAATAAATCACGATGGAAAACGAATGGATAGACACGATTGATACAGCCCTGAAGATCGGGCTCGGAGCATTAATCGCCGGATTCTTCGGTTGGCTTGGAAATCGGCAGAATCACAATCACGAGCTAAACAAGGAACAACGAAAGAGACGAATTGAAGACCTACAAAAGAAAGAGGACAGATTCGTTGATTTCCTCTCTCGGTCGCAGAATCTCGTTCAAAGTCATCTCTACACCAGCCTTGATGCTGGTTCGAACGAATATCAAGAATACTTGAGAAGCTTCAATCTGCTTCAAATATCTAATTCGGACGAAGTAAGAATGGCTGCATACAATCTAATGGATGCCACAAACCAATTTGCGATTGGAAATAAGAACACTCCTGACATGGATTACCAAAAAAGCCTAAGAAAGAATTTCGACGAAAAATTAGGTTTTTTTCAAAAGGTTGCCCAACTTGAAATATCAAAAACAGAAATTACATAATCGGGTAGCCGGGGGCATTAACTCCCCAAGCTCCCACAACACCACTCATACGGATCCGTAAGTGGCGTTTCCTAGTTATATATAACGGCGATCAGACTTTCGCTTGGTCTCCGTGTCTAAAGACGATCAGCAGTTCACTCAATGACGGGACTCCTTGCTCCTCGAGCCAGGCGTTGGACAACGCGTATCGAACTAATGGATTCATGCTGAGCCGCCAGTAGCCCTTTCGGCTACGACTTGCCAGCTTCACCGCCGAGGGTTCGACGCCCAGCTTTATCAACATACGACGCCTCGTCCGAGGCAGCTTCCACATTTTCCAGTAGCATAGTCGCACGCGACGGCGGATCCAACCGTCCCAAGCCCGAGCTTCCCTACACAGGAACCCAAACTTGAAGTAGTGGAACCAGCCCACGCAATACGAGCGGAGCTTCGACAATCGAAACTCCATCGATACGCCTAGGCTCCTAGAGGTAAGTTCCTTTATTCGCAGCTTGAAGCGCTTGAGCGACTTCTCGCTAGTTAGTGTCCGGAATCTTTCGCAAAAAGGTAGCTGTACCTTAAGGCAGTGGCGTATTCGTTTTTTGGTTATTGGTTAAAGGTATCTAAAAGTCAATTAGCCCCCGAGGGGGCTGCCGCCGCTTCAGGCGCTCTTCTCCTCGTTTTCTTCGGCCAGCAGCTTCATGTCCAGATAGACTCGGCTGTCCGACCACGACTTCGAAGCGACGTATCGCAATCTGGCGCAAGCCAGCATCAACGCGCTCTTGCCGTCAGGGAAGCAACCGACAACGCGGGTTCGTCGCCTGATCTCCTTCATTATCCGTTCCAGCATGTTGTTGGTCCGTATGCTTCGGTGGTGCTTCCTGGGGAACCGGTAGTAGGTGACGCTCTCGGATACACCCTCTCGAAGGACCGCAGCCGCAGCGGCAAGCTTCATCGACTCGAGCGCGTCGGCCACCTCGATCGCCTTGCGGGTAGCCGCTTCGGCAGACTCTTGGGCGTGGATCGCCTTGAGCATCGCCGCCGCGGTCGCCTTCTTGCTGTGCGAGACCTTGGCCAGCACGTTGCGGTGGAAGTGGAAGAGGCATCTCTGCCACTTGCTTGCCGGATAGATCTCGGGAAGCGCTTCGACGAGCCCCTTGGACTTGTCGGAAACCGTTAGGTCTATCTTCTCGAGTCCTCGCGAGTAGAGGTTCTTCAGCAGCTCCAGCCAGCTGTCCTTCGACTCGCTCATCCCCTCGACGACGCCGAGCACCTCGCGGAAGCCATGCTCGTTGACGCCGATGGCGACAAGCACGCTCACGTTCTCCATCTCGCCTCCCCACGAGCGCTTCAGCCA